>DZBS01000002.1:9972-31668 GCA_022729995.1 Draconibacterium orientale
TCTCTGCGGTAAAATAATTTTAAACGCTGAGTAACGCAAAGAAGAACGCAAAGACCCGCAAAGAAAAAATATATATTTTCAAACTAAAAGACATAGATATTCAAACTTTAAAAAATATTAATATTCTAAAATTAATATTCTTTTTACTTTTTAATCCTATTATTTGACGTTTGTTTTTTCATAATATACTTAAAATTAAATACTAATCCTATAAGAAAGTTTTAAAAGGAAAACATCGTAGGAATCAATCTTAAACAACTCTTCAATATTTTTAAAATAATCGAAATTTCCGTCACTCACCGCATCAGTTCTGTCTTGAGCCCAAACAAGATAGAGCAACGAGCCCGGTAAAAATTCCCAACGCAAAACTAAATTTGATTTTAATTGTTTGTAATTAAAATCGGGTAAACCTATCGAATATTCTGGCAATCCGGGTTCATTAACCGCAAAAGTTTCATATTCCGATAAAAATTGAATTTCATTATCGGAATAATTTACAAATCTATCTGTATAATTTTCGGCCGACGGATTTGTAATATGTTTGTAATTTGTAAATAATCCGCTGCTTATGAACGGCGAACCATAATATTGAATAGTAAAATCCGGTGTTATTGAAAGATTAATTCTAACAGTTAAAGCAAAAGTTTTTTGATTCATAGAAGCTAAAATATATCGTGTTTCGTCGTCAACAGTAACTTTATCAAGATATTGTAAATTTGAATAATTTTGAGAATATAACGGCGACAGAGAAACAGATAAAGAATTAATTGGTCTGTATGTAATTCCGGTATAAATATTTTCTGAATTAGCATGAGATTCTTTAACTTTATTGAAAGATCCGCCCGCTTCAAAAACAAATTTTTTGGTTTGATTTGAAGAAATACTTAATCCGTAATTAATACTCGCAGGTATTTTCATCGAAGGACCGCCCCAAAGCATTGAATTATCGATGTTTTTTGAATCAACAGAACTATAAATTCCTATGCTCCAATAATTTTTAAATTGAGAATAAGCAGAAACATTTCCTCCTTTAAAAAGATAGGTTCCTCCAAAATCATAACCCGACCATTGATTTACATCAAAACTTACACTTCTGAATATTGAAAAAGGCTCGGTAATTCTATAATTTAACCACAAAAATTGAAAAATAATATCCGATTGACGCATGTAACCAACATCATTAAGTTCCAATTTAGGCGAACGCCACATTATATCAAATCCAAACTGAAACCCTTTATGAGCTTGCTTTCCAAACATAATGTTTCCGCCGTGTCCTATCATTGTTTGCATGCTCGAATCTATTTGCAAATAATCGGCATCGGGTCTTTGAAAATATCTTCTCGAAGAATATTGTTGATCAAGAAGTGCATCTTTTGAGCCTGTAATTTTACTTCCCACAAGTTTCACGAAAATGTAATATTTTTTTTCTTTAAAATATTGCGAAAAATCCAAACCGGCGGTTTCGGAATGTTCAATAAAATTATTCAAATAAGGTTCGTTTAAGTCTCTGTATGTAGATGTTACAATTCCTCCCAAAATTGTATTTCCTTTGTTAAAATCTTTTTGAACTCTGGTAATAAAATAGTTTGTTAAAGGTTCAACTTCAACTTTTCTTCTGTCGCCTTCAAAGTCAATTTCGGCAAATTCTCTGTTTGCCAATGTTTCTATAATACCAACGGACAAACCGTTTTTAGATTTTCCGGTTAATTTTAAAGCACCCAAAATCTTTGTATTTCGCGGCATGTCCATAAATTCTCCATTGGCCAAATAGGGCGAATATTGCGGTGCACGACCAATTCTTCTGGAATAAAAAATTAAATCTCTGGACCAAGGAGTTCCGCCGGGAGTAATTCCAAAATTTGTAATATTTGAACCTTCAACAAAAAAAGATCTTTTTTCCGACAAATATGTTTCATAAGCAGTAAGATTTACTTCAGAAGGGTCGGCTTCAACTTGACCAAAATCCGGATTCACCGCAAAATCCAAAGTAAAATCATTAGTAACACCAATTTTTCCGTCAAGTCCGGCATTAAATTTAACATCTTTTCCGTCGGAAAAAGGATTTCCGGTTTCGGGTTTATAAGATTCAAAAGCAGACATAATGTAAGGTGAAAGCTCCGCTTGTTTTTTTGGTTTAATATTTGAAATTCCTTTTAATTCGTTGAATTTACTAACCCAACCGCTTCCGTCTTTTGAAATTAAACCCCAAGTAATATATTCGTCGGTTCTATAAATAAGACGCACAATTTCAAAACCCCAAGTTTGATTTTCTTTGTCGGCAAAACGAATTTGACTAAGCGGAATTTTCATTTCGGCATTCCAACCTTTGTCGGTAATTTTTGTTTTCACAAGCCAAACCGGATTCCAAGTAACATCAAAATTATTATCGTTGTCGCCTGAAATAACTCCGTCTATTTTAACACCGGCGGCGTTTACCGCAAAAACAAAAGCAGTTTGTTTGTCGAAATAACTGTCGATTTGAATTCCCACAATATCTCCTTCGATATTATCTCTTGCAATTAATCTTTTATCAATTTTATCGGGTTCATTATCTTGAGCTTCAATTGCTATATATAAATTATTTTCGTCATACAAAATTTTGAAAAGTGTTTTTTGAGTAGGAGTTTCGCCGTTTTTGGGTGAAAATTGAAAGAAATTTTCGCCCCACTCGGTTTTAGACCATGATTCGTCAGAAAAATCTCCGTCGACTTTTATAATATTTTCATTTATTTTTTTGGTTTGATAGGATTTTGACATAAAATCGGGTTTAAAAGATTTTGTTTGAGCAAAAATCTGATTTCCAAAAAAGAATAAAAAAACTAAAATAACTGATATGGTTTTCATAAAATTATGATTTAAAAAAATTATGTCTATTTATAATGAACAACAAAATTTGTTGAAATGCTGAATATTTTAACGGGAATATTAATTTGAGCTAAAAATCCGTCTCTATCAGGAATAATATCAAGGTTAAATTTGCCTGATGTTGAAATAATTGCTGATTTCAAAAAAATATCAATCCCAAAAAAACTTACAGCTTTTGAATTTGTTGTTAAGACGAATTTGGTTTCGGAAAAGTTACAATTCATTTTATCGGAATTGATTAAATAATTTTCTTTCTCAACCACTATCTCATTACCTTTGAGCACCTTTTTGTTCACAACTTGAGAGCTTGCAATTGCAAACGAGAAAAATAAAATCGGAAAAATTAATAAAGTCTTCATGTCTAAAATTTTTAGTCAGAAATTGTTTCTATCAAAATTCCAATTAAAAAAATTGAAATTCAACTTAATTCTATTAACATAATATTCAGGAATATAAACTACAATTTAAAATATATCCGAGTAGTTTGTAAATCAAAAAATGTAGTTTATATAGATTTATCGGTTTTTGGATGAAACCTTTGGTATAAGAGTAAATTTTAATTTAATTTTGTAGAAAAATATATACTCACATGAAATTTTTAGATAAAATAAAATCTTTGAATTACAACAGAATTGGCACACATGTAATTTTTTGGATTGTTATCACATTAGGTTACGATGCAATTTCTTCACTTCTTTTTCACGGAAAATTTGCAGCAACACTTATAACCGACCTTTTGTTTTACACACCAACCGATATGATTGGGGTTTACTTTACATTGTATATTCTTTTTCCTGTGTTTTTATACAAGAAAAGATATATCGGACTCGGAATTTCATTTTTAGTTTTCTTTTTCATTCTTCTATTCGGAATTGCAATGCCGCTTCAATACTACGGAATAAAAGAAATTTTACATCACAACATGAAAGCCGAGAATTTTGCAGAATTTGTGAGATACACAAGTTTACAAAGTATTACAATAAAATTAATGATAATAGGAATTGCCTCATCAATAAAAATTTCAAAATTTTGGTTTTCAACACAAATAAAACAACAAATTTTAGTGAAAGAAAAACTCGAAACAGAATTAAAACTAAAAGAATCTGAACTTAAATTTTTAAAATCGCAAATAAACCCGCATTTTTTGTTTAACTCACTAAATAATTTATATAGTCTAACGCTTCAAAAATCGGACAAAGCGCCCGAAGTTGTTTTAAAAATTTCGGCACTTTTGGATTATATTCTTTATGAATGTAATGTGAGTTTTATTTATCTTGACAAAGAAATTGAAAGTGTTAAAAATTATATTGAACTTCAAAAAATAAGATACGGAAAAAATTCAGATATCACCTTTGAAATAAACGGTGAAACAAAAGACGCCAAAATTGCTCCTTTGCTGATTCTTCCGCTTATCGAAAACGCTTTCAAACACGGATTAGATAAAAATATAGGAAAAGGTTTTATTAATATTGATATTTCGGTTGACACAGAAGACACGCTTAATCTTTTAGTCGAAAACAGCTTGAACGGTGAAAACAATCACGAAGGAGAAGGAATAGGAATTATTAATTTGAAAAAAAGATTAGAGTTGCAATATCCTAATAATCATGAATTTGAAATAATTGAAACACCCGAAAAATTTGTTTCAAAACTTAAAGTAAATTTAGAACAGATTTCCTAAAACTACTTAATTATGAAGACTAAATGTATAATTGTTGACGACGAACCTTTGGCTATTAATGTAATAAAAAATCACCTTAACAGCTTTGAAGAAATTGAAATTGTTGCAGAATGTGAAAATGCTATTGAAGCAGAAAAGGCTTTGAGAACAAATAAAATTGATTTAGTTTTTTTAGATATTGAAATGCCAAAAATTAGCGGTTTCGATTTTTTGGCTTCAATAAAAAGTAATGCAAAAATTATAATTACAACTGCCTACAGAAATTATGCTCTTATGGGTTATGACTATGATGTAGTTGATTATCTGTTAAAACCGATTTCATTTGAAAGATTTTATCAGGCAATAAATAAATTTTATAAACAAATTAATTTCTCGCTGATAGAAATTCACGAAGACACAAATTCCGAATCATCAAATCAATTTATATATTTGAATGCCGATAAAACTATTCACAAAATATATTTGAAAGATATTGATTATATAGAAAGTTTTAGGGAATACATAAAAGTTCACACAACGCAAAAAACCGTTTTGACAAAACTTCCGATTAGCAAAATTGAGGAAAAACTTAAAGACAGCAATTTTGTGAGAGTTCACAAATCATTTATTGTTTCTCTAAATAAAATAGACACTTTCAACTCACGTGTTATCACAATTAGAGAAATTGAAATTCCTATTGGAAGAACCTACAAGGAAAAAATAATGCAAGATTTAAAATTCGACCCTGATATGCTATAAAAAAAGTCTTCAGTCTTCAGTCGGCAGTTGGCAGTATTCAGTCCTCAGTCAGCAGTAATTTAAATATATATCAATGAAACAATAAATTATTATTGATATAAATATTTTTTTTTATTATAGGTGTATAGATGAGTTTTAGAGAACTTTTAGCTTACAAGAAATCTTTTGATTTAGCAATGGAAATATTTATTTTATCAAAATCATTTCCTATTGAAGAGAAATATTCATTGACAGATCAAATAAGAAGGTCTTCTCGTTCTGTTTGTGCTAATATTGGAGAAGCTTACAGAAAACGAAAGTACCAAAAACATTTTATCAGTAAGTTAAGCGATTCAGATGCCGAAAATACTGAAACTCAAGTATGGTTAGATTTCTGTTTGTCTTTCAAATATATAAATAAAGAACAATATAATCAATTAATATTAAAATCAGATGAAGTAGGAAAATTGTTGAATTTTATGATGACCAATTCTGAAAAATTTATATAATAATTTATAGAAAACAGAAAACAGCCTACTTTTATCTGTAGACTGTTGACTGAAGACTGAATACTTTATGATGAAAAGAGAAAACAACATTCATTGTAATCCTCTCAAAATGTTCTTATTCTTTAATAAATTTATCGAAATAAATATTTCCCGAATTATCGGTAATTTTCAAAATATACAATCCGCTTTTTAATTTTTCGACATTTACCGAAGAATTTTCTCCGTTATTTTGAATCAAAACACTTCCCGTAATATTTAAAACTTCCAGATTTTTAATTCCGTTTGTTGTTTTAAAATTTATAATATTTTTGGTCGGATTTGGATAAACACTTAAATCATTATTAATAACCTTTATATTTAAAGCATTAAAAACATGATAACCTAAATAAGGTGAAGTTTGCGAAACTGCATTGTCGGCATCTGCAATTGTAATTGGCACCCATTCGCCGGTTCCGTTCAAAATACTTGCGTTTATATTTCCCGAAATAACTTCCTGTTTTCTGTAAAAAGCATTTTCTGCACCCCAATATGTTACTGAAGCTAAAGAACCATATATACAATCAACTCTGTAATCCCAAGTATTTCCATATCTTAGCAATGCTACAGGATCATTTCCGTTAAAAAAAGTCGCTTCCGTAGAAGCATAAGCTGCAGAAACAGCATAAGTTGGGTTTACTGCTCCAGAGTTTTTATAAATCAAACTTTGACTTGCATTAATAGTTCCGGATAAAGCTTCTCCGTTTGCATAAACTCCGGAAGGAACATCAGTATTTCCCCATCTTGCTAAATAATATGTGCTTAAATCTACAGAAGAATTACCAACATTAGTTATTTCAATATATTTATCATTACTGTTTCCCTCATAATATTGTGAAATAATAATTTTGTTTTCACCTGCCGGATTTACTTCAATCTCAAATTCTTGAGTAATTGTTTTCTTTGTACCGTCGGTATTATCAAAAACAGTTAATATTACATGGTTTGTTCCCAAATTGGTAATTTCAGGAGTTCCGGTTAATGTGGCAGTTGCTCCGGTATTATTTGTCAAACTAAGCCAAACAGGCAATTCTGTTCCTGTTAAATTAAAAGTTGCACCGTCGTCGCCGCTAACAGTAACATTATATGAATATAATTGTTCAACAATTGCAGTTGTATTTGGAGTTGAAGTAAATGCAATCGGGTTTCCGTCAACAACTTCAATATTAAAATTTTGATAAACAGAATTCGTTCCATCGGAAACTTTTAATGAAATAGGATATATTCCAATATCTGTAAAAGAAGGCGAACCTGTAAGAGTTGCAGTTGCACTGTTTACAATACTTGTTAACGAATTAAAATGTAACCAATCCGGAAGAACTGTTTCGCACGAAATTGTAATTTGAACATCTTCCGAACCCGAAGCAGAAATTGAATATGAATAATCTTCTCTTTCTGTCATTAAAGTATCCGGAAATGATGTAAACCAAAGACCTGTGCAGTTGTTATTCCAAATACATTCAACCCATTCCGGATGGTCTATAAAAGGATTTCTGTTGTGTTGAAACGAATAAATTACATCGTTTCTGTTTTTTTCCCAATCATCAACCTCGTCAGCCGCATTCCAAGCAATTAAATCGGATAATTTAGCAAATAAGGGTTCCTTGCTATCGTCGGCAGGATAATAATCTACAACTTCCAAATCAAGTTCACCGTCAAATCCTTCATAGCGTGTTGCCATATAGAAAATAATCCTTGCAACATCTCCTTTCACTTCGGGTCGCGGTTCCCAAATATCCGGACTGCTGCACGAAAAGCAACCGGTAGGAACTGTTCCTCCTAACAAGTATGAAGTAGAACATTCGGAATACCATCTGTTACCTCGAGCCGAGTTAACTTCAACATCTTCCGGCCTTAAGTTGTGAACATCGGTACCAACACCGGGAATATTAGTAGAAAAATCTCCTCGAGATTGCGGCCAAATATGTTCGCGACTCCAACCTGCACCTCCGTTGTATTCAGCATCGGCATTGTATGACCAGCCTGTATAAATCAACAAAACATTATTAACATTATCTGTATCTCGGTCCGTTTCTTTTAAAATATCCCAAACATCAGTAGTATCTGCAGTATATTCATACTTCACGTGATTTTTAATAATTCCGTTTAATGCTTGCTTTAGTCCGTCGCCTCCTAAGCCCGTTGTTGCATCATAATATCCGTCCGGAATTTGAGCGGATACGAAAAAATAACTTAAAAGTATTAAGTTAAAAAGTAAGATTTTTTTCATAACTATAAAATTTTTTAAGAATAAATAACTATCATTTTTTAAGAAAAAAACATAGAAATTTTGGATTGCAACTCTGTCTAAAGAAAATTTTAGAGCAAAGTTGACAAACATAATCAAAATAAAATTGTTATGAAATTAATTTAAATATATTTATAAAACATGTTCTGTAATGTAAATATAAAATTTGACAGTTTGAAAAACAATAAAGAAATAATTTTACAAAATGTATATAAACAAAAAATATTGTAAATTTGTAGAAAATATCAATTATGAATACGATAACAATAAATAATGCAATAACAAATTTTCCTCAAATAGTAACCAATACTATTAAAAATTTTGAAGAAACTATAATTGTCGGCGAGCAAGGTTCTGTTGTATTAGTTTCGCAACAAGAATGGAACAGCATAATGGAAACAATAAGACTTTTTCGTGATAAAAAATCATTAAAATCACTTATTGAAGGACATAACGCAAGAAAAAAAGGACATAGTTCCAAAAGTAAAGCAATAAACCAAGCTTTTTATGACATACAAGATACTAATACTTAAAAAAGCAGATGATGATTTGGCTTGGTTTCGCAAAAGTGATAAACAAAGTTATATTAAATGTTTTGATTTAGTTCATGATACAGCCGAATTTCCAAGAGAAGGATTGGGAAAACCTGAACGTTTGAAATATTTTGAAGAAGAAGTTTGGAGTAGACGTGTAAATGATTTTGACAGAATGGTTTATACTATTTATGAAGAAGAAAAAGAAATTGATGTATCTTCATTCAAAGGACATTATCAATGAAAAAACATCAATAACGACACATAATAACCCGCATTTTAAGAAGTTAATTTAAGTTTGTGAGAAATATAATAAATTATAAAAAACACCAACTTTGCAAAAGTTCTAAAACTTTTGCAAAGTTTATCTCAAATAAAAAATTTTGAATTAAGAAATCTTTATTATTTCTGAGAAGCTAAAAAATCTTTTGCATCTTCTTCCGTATTAAAAGAACGCAAATCTCTTCCGGTAACTTTCATCAGTCCGTTAAACATAATTCTTGTAAGACCGTTCAAACCGCAAATTGCACTTGATTTAACATGTTCTTTGTTTCCTTTAACAAATTCGGTAAACATTTTGTTAACTTCTGAATTAAAATGAATATTCTCAAGATTTGTGAGACAATACACAGAACTTGTAGGTTGAGATTGAATATAAATCTTGCTGTTTTGAATTATTTCATCAATAACTTGAATAGATTTAAGGTTTGAAAAATCCATATAGCAAATTTGAATTCCTTTGTGATCAATTAATTGATGTCCGGTCATGTTCTTTTTTTTAGTGGTTTTGTATTAGACTTCAAATCTATAAAATATATTAATCTTTACAAAAAAAGGATGAATTAAAGATAAATAGAAAAATCTATAAAATATTTTCTACTTTTGAAAATTACAAAAAATATTAGAATCTTGAATAAAAATATAAAAAATGTTCTGAAATTTTTATTGTTTCTGATAATCGGAATTGCAATATTCTTTTGGGTTTATAAAGACCAAAATATTAGCGAAATTAAAAATGCTCTCAAAGGAGCAGATTATAAATGGATTATATTGTCGCTGTTTCTTGGTGTTTTTAGCCATTTGGCAAGAGCACTCAGATGGAATTTGTTAATAAACCCTTTGGGCTATAAACCGCGAACTGTTAACACTTTTTTTTCGGTTCTTATAATGTATATTACCAATATGGCATTGCCTCGCTCGGGAGAAATTATACGTTGCGGAGTTGTGAACAAATATGAAAAAGTTCCTTTCACAAAACTTTTGGGAACTGTTTTTATTGAACGTGCTGCAGATATGGTAATGCTATTTTCACTTTTCGGAATTGTATTAATTTCTCAATTCGACAAAATTATTGAGTTTCTAAACAACAATCCGGAAATTAAAGAAAATATCTTAAAAATGACTTCTTCTTTTAATTTTCTTATATTTTCAATTGCTGTTATCGGTATATTCATTTTCTTATTTTATTATTTTAAAGATAAAATTAAGAATACCAAAATTTACATTAAAATTTATGAATTAGTAAAGCAGTTCTCGGAAGGTATTATGACTGTTGTGAAAATGAAAAACAAAATGGCATTTATCGGTTATTCTTTAGCAATTTGGGCTTTATATTTTTTAATGACTTATGTTTGCTTTTGGAGTTTTGATTTTATGAAAGATTTAAGTCCGATGGTAGGATTAACGGTATTTGTAATGGCAAGTTTCGGCATGGTTGCTCCTTCTCCGGGCGGAATCGGAACTTGGCATTTTATGACAATTCAAACACTTTTAATATACGGAGTTACGGATATTTCCGAAGCCGGAGCTTTTGCATTTGCTGTTCACGGCTCAACAACATTATTTATAATAATTTTGGGAGCTTTGGCATTTATCCTTTTACCTGTTGTAAATAAAAATAATACTGATTTAGAAGTAGAAAAAGCAGAAATTTAATCTCTCAATTTATCTAATAAAGAATTCAGAATTTCAATTTCATTTTCTGTTAAATTTGAAATTAAATTATCGGTATAGTTTTCGGCAAAATCGGTTTTTACTAAAAAATCTAAACCTTTTTTGGAAATTGACACACTTTTTTGTCTTCTGTCGTTTTCATTTTCACAGCGTTCAACAAAACCTTTTACAAAAAGTCTGTCTATAATTCTGCTCACATCGGAGCTTTTATCAAGCATTCTTTCTTTAATAAATGAAATAGATCTTTGTTTTTCGCCAAAACCTCTCAATATTTTCAAAATGTTATATTGTTGAGTGCTAAGTCCGAATTCTTTTATCAATCCAAAAAATTTGTTATTCAAATAATTTCCTGTATAAATAATATTTATTACAGCTTTATGACTTTCATTTCTAAATCTGCCGTTTATTTCTTCTTCAATTTTCATAATTTTTAAATCCAAAATTAGTTTACAAAATAAAAAAATCTGATAACATAATGTCATCAGATTTTTCATTTCTGATTAAAATTTAATTGCTTTTAAAAGGAACTTGATAAATTTAATTGCAATTTTCTTACAAAAAATTATTATTTAGCTTTAATTAATTCAATATTACTTGTAATAGAAACAGTTTCGCCAATTGTAACACCGCCTGCTTCAAGAATCGAATTATATTTTAATCCCCAAAGAGTTCTGTCCAAATCGCCGGTTATTTTAAACCCTACTCTAAAATTTCCGTAAGGGTCAATTATCGAACCGCCGAATTTTACATTTAAAACAACAGGTTTTGTAACTCCGTGCATTGTTAAATCGCCTGAAAGTTCAAAATCTCTTTCGCCGGTTTTTTTCATAATTTTACTTTTGAAAATAATTGAAGGATATTTTTCGGTATCAAAAAAATCGGCACTTTTTAAATGTTTGTCGCGAGCTTCATTTTGAGTATTAATGCTGTTTACGTCAATTGTAAAATCAATTTTCGATTTTGTAAAATCATCGCCCACAGTTGAAACTTTTCCGTCGAAAACTCCAAAATTTCCTTCAACTTCCGAAACCACCATGTGAGCAATTGAAAATCTTACATTTGTGTGCGATTTGTCGAAATTCCAATTTATGTTTTGTGTTTGTGAATTTGCACTTAATGCAAATAATAAAACTGTTGATAATAAATATATATTTTTCATTTGTTTAATTTGAATTGATTAATAATAAATTTTAAACAAAAATACGTTCAAACATTAGATGTTGCAACGCATAAATTAAAACTAAAATAGAAACAATAATATATATTGCTTAAATTGAATAGATTATAAATTGGGTTATTTTAAAATTATATATTATTTTATAATAATTTTATCGCCGTAGAATTTTGGTTCAATATTAAAAACAATATCAACTACAGCTTTTGCTCGGGCAAAAACTTCTCTTAATCGGGTTTTGAAACCGTATTTACTGTTGACATCTTTTGCATTAAATGCAACAGCTTCTATTCCAAAATAATTTGCAATAAAAACTGCACGTTGGTTATGAAATTTTTGTGAAATGAAGGTAATTTTATTTTGTCCGAAAATAAATTTGCTTCTCACAACAGAATCGAGAGTTCTAAATCCGGCATAATCCAAATAAATTTTTTCGACAGGAACACCTTTTTCAATTAAATCATTTTTCATCATGCTCGGTTCGTCATATTCCTTTTTACTGTTATCGCCGCTTATTAGAATAAAATCTATTTTTCCGGCCAAAAACAATTTCAAAGCTGCATCAATACGGTATTTGTAGTATAAATTAATGTTTCCGTTTTCCAAATATTTTCCGGTTCCTAAGAGCAAACCTACTTTATTTTTTTGAATATCAGTTACAGATGTAAATATTCTGCTTTGAGTTGATTTATTTACGTAATAATTAGAAATAAACAAGAAAGATATTCCCAAAATGCCTAAAATGATAATTAATTTTTTCACCTGTTTATTTTTTAATTGCTATTAAAGGTCAGATAGGAACATCTCAAATAATCATTCGGTTGTGTGTCGAGAGATATACATGGATGTTTCATCGATTTTAAAAAAAAATGTCATTTAGAATATAAATGACATTTTCATTAAATAAATATTAAGAAATATTATTTAAAAATTTTTTTATGTAAGTCGCTTAAATTTGTTTTTGCAACAGAAAAAATATTGTCTTCCGGAATATTCATTTCATTGGCAAAATCTTTAGCCAAGTTGTCTCGGCAAACCCAAATTTGCTTCATGTCCGGATTTTCAACCAAGTAATTCATAACTTCATGCCAACCTCCTTTTTCGGCTTCCATCGGACCAATTTCGTCGAGAATAACTAAGTCGCATTTGTCGTCAACACATGTTTCCATAATTTTCATACCGCGTATAAAAACATCGGGATTAAAATAAAAACGTTTAAACTTAACCCAACTTTCTACCTCTTCGGAAGAAATAAACGGATATTCTTTTTGGGCTTTAATATCGAAAAGAGCAAAATCTTCACGAATGCCGTCTTTAAAAGTTCCGCGTGTGATAAAACCGCAAGCGTTTTTACCTTCTTTTAACAAAAAATCGGAGAATTGTCGAACAAAAGTTGATTTACCTTCGTGGACTTCTCCGGTAACAATGAAAATGTTTTTTCTTTCTTTCATATTATAATCAAAATAAATTAATAATGTTTCAGTTTGAATAAAACAGTTCATGCAAAATACCCCTAAGTAATTATGCAAAAACAACTAACAGAATAAGATGAATCCAAATATATTTTTTTATTCTTGATAGAACTTTGAAAATCGATACAAAATTAAAGTTACAAATAATATACCGATAATCACCGAAAAATAGTGTAATTATTTTGAAATAAAAAATAAAGAAAGCCTTTCTTTCAAAACTATGTTTTAGAATATGCAAAATGATGATAAAAAAAAAAGCCTCACATTAAATGTAAGGCTTTAATTTTTTTAATTTTAAAAAAAACTATAAAGTTGCAACATGCTTTGTCAATTCAGACTTTAAGTTAGCAGCTTTGTTTTTATGAATAATGTTTTTCTTGGCAAGTTTATCAAGCATGCTCGATAACTTTGGAAGCATTTCTTCAGCCTCAGCTTTTTCAGCACCTCTAAACTTTCTTATACTATTTCTTGTTGTAACAGCATAATATCTGTTTGCTAACCTGTGTGTAAGGTTTTGTCTAATTCTTTTTTTTGATGAGCTGTGATTTGCCATTTTGTTTAAATATTTTTATAAAATTTATGCAGTCCGTAGGGGAATCGAACCCCTGTTAACGGGATGAAAACCCGACGTCATAACCCCTAGACCAACGGACCAAAAAAGAGTTGTGTTCCTCTTTCGGGTTGCAAATGTAAAACTAATTTTTTTACTTACAAATTTTTCTCAAAAAAAATTCAACTATTTCTTAAATATTTTTTTTGTTGATATTTTTTGCAATATTATTAAAATAAATTTGCACCGACAAAATTGTTTACTATCTTTGCAAACTCAAAAGAGAAACAGTATTTTTAGTTCTGATTTTAATAAACAAAATATATTGCGAGGTGGAGCAGTTGGTAGCTCGTCGGGCTCATAACCCGAAGGTCGTAAGTTCAAGTCTTGCCCTCGCTACTATGAAAACCCTTAACATTGATTTGTTAAGGGTTTTTTATTTTAAAGCTTTTAAAATTAGAAAAGTTTTATAATTTAATTTCTACATAAGAATATTTCAAATTGGAAACGTTGTAAAATAAAATGCTTTTAATATTTTATTAAACGAAACAATTCATTTGAACTTTTTCAAAGTTTTACTATTTAATTTCAACACAAAAAAATCAACTTTGGAAAAGTTTCTAAATAAAATGCTTTATATATTATATTAAATTTAAAACTCAATAGAACTTTTCCGAAGTTTTACAATCAGATTTAAACATTGAAAAATCATTTTATAAATAAATAATGTATTTTTGCAGAATATTTATTTCTTATGGAATTCAAAAATTATTATAATATTCTGGGCGTTACCAAAGATTCTTCGGAAGAAGATATTAAAAAAACATACAGAAAGCTTGCTAAAAAATGGCATCCCGATAAAAACGAAGGAAATGCAGAGTCTGAAAATAAATTTAAAGAAATTTCCGAAGCTTATTCTGTTTTATCCGATCCCGAAAAACGTAAGAAATTCGATGAATTTATGATTTTTGGAAATAACACTTCATCGCAAAAAGGAAATTCACAAAAATCGGGCTATGAATACAATTATCAAGAAGAAAACCCCGAAAATTTTTCGGATTTTTTCAAAAATATTTTCAACCAAAAAACAAGATATTCATATTTCAAAGGCGAAGATTTGAGAGGGAAAATTACAATTGAACTTGAAGAAGCTTACAAAGGTTCGGTTAGAATTTTAAATATCAGACAAGAAAAAATTAGAATTACTCTTGAACCCGGAATTAAAAACGAACATATTATCAGAATTGCCGAAAAAGGACAAATTAGTAAATACGGCGGAAAAAAAGGCGATTTATATATAAGAGTTGTTGTGAAAGAATCACCTATATATAAAGTTGTTGAAAACGATTTATATGCTGAAACTCAAATTAATGTTTTTACTGCACTAACAGGCGGAAAAATTACATTGCCTCATTTCGGAAGCGAAATTTCAATTACAATTCCGCAGCTTTGTCCGCCCGGAAAAAAAATTAGAATAAAAGGAAAAGGAATGCCTGTTTATAAATCTAAAAACGAGTTTGGAGATTTATATCTTTCTCTTAATTACAAACTTCCCGATAAATTAACAGATAAAGAAATTGCTTTGCTAAACGAATTAAAAAAAGCTTGATTTTATTTTATTTCTGAAAGATATTTTTTCATTTCAATTTGCATTTTTTTTGCTTTTTCGCGAGCTTTAATTGCAAAATCCTTACCGTTTGAAGCATAAATTATTTCGCGAGAAGAATTAACAATTAATCCGCAATATTTATTCATTCCGTATTCAATAACTTCGCTTAAACAACCGCCTTGTGCTCCCACTCCGGGAATTAGCAGAAAATTATCGGGAATAATTTTTCTGATTTCTTCAATTCGTTTTGCTTTTGTGGCTCCCACAACATACATTAAATTTTCATTATTACCCCAATTTTTTGATGTTTCAATTACATCTTCATAAAGAAAATTAGAATTTCGTGAATTTTTAATAAACTGAAAATCATCGGCTCCCGAATTTGATGTTAAAGAAAGAAGAATTACAAATTTATTTTTGAAATCTAAAAACGGCAAAACAGAATCGTTTCCCATATATGGTGCAACGGTGATTGCATCAAAAGGCATTGTTTCAAAAAATGCTTTTGCATACATTTTTGAAGTATTTCCAATATCGCCGCGTTTTGCATCGGCAATTAAAAAAATATCGGGAAAATTAAGTTTAATATATTCTGCGGTTTTATGAAGAGTTTCCCAACCTTTTGCTCCGGAAGCTTCGTAAAATGCAGTGTTTGGTTTATATGCAATTACCAAATCGTGAGTTGCATCAATAATTTGTTTATTAAATTCAAAAATCGGGTCTTCAAATTTTAATAAATCGGAAGGAATCTTTTCAATGTCGGAGTCTAAACCAATACAAAGAAAAGATTTCTTTTTTTTAATATTTTCGAATATCTCTAAAAAAGTCATAAAGAATTTATTAATTAATACCGCTTTCTTTAAGTCTTTCGGCATTTTCGGCTATTTGAAGTTGCTCAATAATTTCTTTAATTCCGCCGTCCATAACAGCTTGCAAATTATATAAAGTATATTTTATTCTGTGATCGGTCATTCTTCCTTGCGGAAAATTATATGTTCTAATTTTTGCCGAGCGGTCGCCTGTCGAAACCATTGTTTTTCTTTTTTTGGCAATTTCGTCGAGATATTTTTGATGTTCGAGATTGTACAAACGAGTTTTAAGTTCTTTCATAGCTTTCTCGGTATTTTTAATTTGCGATTTTTGGTCTTGACAAATTACAACAAGTCCTGAAGGAATATGTGTAAGTCTTACGGCCGAATAAGTAGTATTTACCGATTGTCCGCCGGGACCGGAAGCGCAAAATAAATCTTTTCTAATATCTTCATTTTTCAATTCCACTTCAAAATCTTCAGCTTCGGGTAAAACAGCAACTGTAGCGGCAGATGTATGAACACGACCTTGAGTTTCGGTTTGCGGAACACGTTGAACACGATGAACTCCGGATTCGTATTTTAAAATTCCGTAAACATCTTGTCCTTTCACTTCAAAAACAACTTCTTTATAACCGCCCATTGTTCCTTCTTGTGTATTGTTAACAGAAACTTG
This sequence comes from Draconibacterium orientale, assembly GCA_022729995.1. Taxonomy (GTDB): domain Bacteria; phylum Bacteroidota; class Bacteroidia; order Bacteroidales; family JAADGE01; genus DZBS01. Next base: position 26,805 of record DZBS01000002.1, read on the forward strand.
CCAACCCATTATTTCGGCAAATTTTGAATACATTCTGAACAAATCTCCGGCAAAAAGAGCAGCTTCATCGCCGCCGGTTCCGCCTCGAATTTCAACAATTGCATTTTTTTCGTCTTCCGGATCTTTTGGTAAAAGAAGTATTTTAATTTCTTCCTCAAGAATATCGCGTCTTTTAATAAGTGAATCTATTTCTTCTTTGGCCATTTCACGCATTTCTTCATCTTCTTCAACTTGCAAAAGTTCTTTTGATGAAACAATGTTGTCCATTATGTTTTTATATTCGTTGTATGCTTCAATGATCGGTTCAAGATCTTTGTATTCTCTTGTAAGACTAACATATCGTTCCATGTCGTTAATAATATCGGGTTGCGATATTTTATGCTGAACATCGTTAAATCTTTCTTTTACTCCCTCAAGTCTTTCGAGGATTAAATTTGCTGCCATATATTATTTTTTTGAGAGTGCAAAGATAAAAAATAAATGCCGAATAAAAATCGACTTTATTTTATAATTTCAAAACTGAAAGAAATCGGATTAAATATTAAATGATTTTTTATAATATTGTAAAAATATTTTTGGAAGATAAAAAATCAAATGACTGAAAAACAAGATAATAATAATTTTGAAATGCTTTTTAAATTGCATTTTAAACCATTATGCTTTTTTTCAAACAAATATATTAACGATTTGGATTCGGCTAAAAATATTGTGCACGATGTTTTTACAAATCTTTGGGAAAATAAAAACAAAATTGAAATTAACGAAAATTTGAAATCATATCTTTACACTTCGGTTTATAACAGAAGTTTAAATTATATTAGAGATAACAAAAAATTTGTCGACAGTGATTTAATATCCGAAAATTTTGTTGAAGAAAAAGAATTTATTTTTGAAGAAAATACAAATCTTTTAGAAATTCAAGAACGAATTTTTGCAACTTTAGATAAACTTTCGCCAAAAGCACGAGAAGCTTTTGAACTTAGCCGATATGAGAATTTGAAATATAAAGAAATTGCCGAAAAGCTTGATATATCAATAAAAACGGTTGAAAGCCATATTAGTAAAGCATTAAGCGAGTTACGGAAAAACTTGAAAGAGTTTATGACAATTTTTATTGCAATAATTAATTTATTAAGAAATTTTTAAAAAACACATAGGGTAAAGAGCAGTTGAAGTGTAATTAAAATATATGCAAACAAATAACGAAAATATTAACTTAATAGTCAAATATCTTGCAAATGAAGCAAATCCGCAAGATATTTCGGATTTATTTGTTTGGATTGAAAAAGATATTGAAAACAAAAAACTTTTTGAAGAATATAAAAATACTTGGGAAACAACTAAAAACCAAGATATTAAAAAAGTTTCAAATATCAATTTAGAAAATGAATGGACTATTTTTTCCGAAAAAATAAATTCAAAAGATATTAAATTTTCACCTTCAAAAAACAAAAATAAATCAATAATTTACAGAATTGCAGCAGCAATTTTGATATTTTTAACAATCGGCGGTACGATTTTATTTTTCCAAAATAACGACGAAGTAATTACAGCTCAAAACAGCGTTTTCACTAAAACTTTGGTCGACGGAACCGAAATTACTTTGAACAAAAATGCAGAAATAACTTTCGATAAAAACTTCAATAAAAAAGAAAGATTCGTGAAACTTAGCGGAAATGCATATTTTAAAGTTAAACACGATGATAATAAGAAATTTACGGTTCAATCCGGAAATTTAATTATTGAAGATATTGGAACAGAATTTTATATCAAAACCAATAATAATATTACAGAAGTAATTGTTAAAGACGGGATTGTAAAAACATATTTCAAAAACGATGAAACAAATTTTTTGATACTACAAAAAAACGAGAAAGCAACATTTTCAATTATTTCAAATAAAATTATAAAATCGGAAATTGCCGACGAAAATTATTTGAGTTGGAAAACAAAAAGTTTCAAATTTGAAAATACGAGTTTGATTGAAATATCGGAATACATCGAAAATGCTTACAATGTGAAAATAATATTCAAAAATTCCGAACTTAAAAAATGCAAAGTAACAGTTTCGTTTGAAAATCAATCTATAGAATCGATAATGAAAGTTTTGGAAACAATATTGAATATTGAAATTAAAATAAAAGCTAACACAATAGAACTGAAAGGTGATTCGTGCTAAACAAAAGAAATTCAACCGAATATATTTTCCGGAAAGAATAAAAATTGCAAAAAACAAAATTCTTTTTTTCTTTATATTGATATTTTTTTCGATAAATCATTCTTTGTCGGGACAAAATATCGATTTGAATAAAAAAATCAGTTTAAATTCAAAAAACAAAAGTTTATCGTCGGTTCTATCAGAAATAGAAACAAAAACAGATATTAATTTTGCATTCAACAACAATGAAATTGACGCTTCGCAAAAGATTTCGATAATTGCAAGAAACAAAAACGTTTCTCAAATTCTTGATGAAATTTTTGGAAAACTTCAAATCAAATATACAGTTATTGAAAAGCAAATTGTTTTAAAAATTAATACACCAAAAGTTTTAGACGAAAAACCTGATAATATTCCTGTTGAAAATCAGAAATTTACAATAAGCGGTTACATCAGAAACTCCGAAACCGGCGAAGCACTAATCGGAGCATCTGTTTATGTAAAAGACAAATCAACCGGAACAATTTCAAATGCTTACGGTTTTTATTCTTTATCGTTACCTCAAAATAAATATAATCTCAACTTTTCGTTTATTGCTCACACAAGCCAAACAATATTTGTGAATCTTGCAAAAAACATAAACTACAATGTTAGTTTGGACGAAAACATTCAGAAAATTGAAATTGTGCTTGTAACAACCGAAAACAAAAGCGATTTTGAAAAACATAATCCGTTAAAAATAACAAATATTTATTCAAAATCATTAGAAAAAAATATAAATATTGCCGGCGAAAACGATTTAATAAAATCCTTAAGTTCTGTAAGCGGAATAAATTCGAGAAGCGACGGTTCAATAATGTTTAGCGTGCGCGGCGGAAACTACGACCAAAACATTGTTTTTATTGATGAAGCGCCTGTTTATAATCCTTCGCATTTTTTCGGATTTTTCTCGGCAATTTCGCCCGAAGCAATTAATAAAATATCGGTTTATAAAAGCGATTTTCCTGAAAATATTGGAGGAAGACTTTCGTCGGTTATTGATATAAAAACAAAAGACGGAAACAAATTAAAAACCGGTTTTTCGGGAAAAATTAGTCCTGCAACCGGAAGTTGGACAATTGACGGACCAATTGTGAAAAATAAAATTTCATATTTTGTTTCTTTAAGAAATTCGCATTTAAACGGATTACTTCAAAATACTTCATCAACAGTAAAATTTTACGATTTTCATATTAAACTTAACGCCCAAATAAACAGAAAAAACAATATTTTTCTTTCTCTTTTTCACGGTTACGATTTAATAAATTTGGAAATAAACTCACAAAATTCTGAAATATCTTGGAATAATTCTACAATGTCTTTACGCTGGAATCACTTGTATTCCGACAAACTTTTTTCAAACACAACAATTTATGTAGGAAAATACGATTATTTCATGAATTTTTTTGCAACCGACAGCATAAAATGGAATTCCTTGATTGGCGAAGCCGGAATAAAAAACGATTTTACATTTTATGCAACGCCTTCAAACACAATAAAATTTGGATTTGTTTTGAAAAATAATGCTTACAATCCCGGAAATTTGAATAATGATTTTTTAGGAAGAATTACAAACGCCGGAAATGCAAACGAAGCAGATTTATATTTCGGAAATTCTCAAAAAATATCAGAAAAAATATTTTTAACATATAAAATTAGAATTATTAACCGAAATAATAAAGGACCTGCAACAATTTATTTATTCGACGAAAACCACAATGTTTCAGATACTTCGATATTTGATTCCGGAGTTTATAAATCTTTTTTTAATACCGAACCGCGTTTAAGTTTTTCTTATAAAATTGACAGTTCATTTATCTCAAACATTTCATATTCGCGAAATATTCAATATGAACAAATGCTTTCAAATTCGGCGAGTCCGTTCACAACTCTTGACGTTTGGATGCCTTCCGGAATTAATATTCCGCCCCAAAAAGCACATCAATTTACTTTTGGATTAATAAAAAAGATTTATGGATTAAACGTTTCAGTTGAAACATATTACAAGAAATTAATAAATATTATTGATTTTCCCGGACACCCGAATTTATTGTTAAATCCGTTGATTGAAAGCGAAATTAGAACAGGAACCGGAAAAGCTTACGGTTTGGAAGTTTCCGCAGAAAAAGAAAAAGGAAATTTCCAATTTGTTTCATCTTACTCATATTCAAGAGCTATAAACAAAATTAAAGATGTTAATAACGGAAGAACTTATCCTTCAACTTTCGACAAACCTCATAATTTAAAATTAAACTTATCATACAACAACGGAAAAAGAAGCTTTTTTTCTGTAAATTGGCAATATTCTTCGGGAATGCGATACAGTTCGCCAACTTCGTTTTTCTATTTCAACGGTTACACTTTGCCAATTTATGAAAATAAAAACAACGCTAAATTGCCCGATTATCACAGACTCGATATTTCGGCAAAATTTATTTTGAACAAAAAAGAAAACAATAAATACAAACACAGTTTAACTTTTTCGGTTTATAATTTATACAACAAAAAAAATTATATTGGTGTGAATTTCAGTAAAATAGAAACCGACGGAAATACATTTTATGTTCCTTCTAATTTTATCGAAGAAAATGAAATTATTCCAACAGCAACTTATTTAACCGGAATTTTTCCGGCAATTAGTTATCAGTTTGAAATAAGATAATTATT
>DZBS01000002.1:31768-37241 GCA_022729995.1 Draconibacterium orientale
ATTTAACCGGAATTTTTCCGGCAATTAGTTATCAGTTTGAAATAAGATAATTATTTAGATTATAGATTTTAGACTAAAGACAATAGAAAATAGAAAAAAAGATAGAAAAAATGAAACTTAATTTTGCAACTATATTATTAATTTTATTGTTTTTTTCGTGTGAAGAAAAAAAATTGCCACGAATGCACGAATGTTTTTGCTTTTATATTCAATAATAAGTTTCATTTTTTCTATATTCTGAAATTTAAAAATACAAATCAATATTAGTTTTTTTATTTGTGCATTCGTGGCAATTTTTTTTGAGATTTGAAATATTAGATAAAAGATAAAAAAGATATGAAACTTAATTTTGCAACTATATTATTAATTTTATTGTTTTTTTCGTGTGAAGAAAAAATTGATATTTCTTTAAACCAAAGCGAAAAAAAATATTTGATTGTCAACGGAATAGTAACAAATGAAAATATTCCTAAAGAAATAAAATTAAGTTTTTCGGTTTCAAATTTGAATGAAATACCCGAAAATGTTTCCGGTGCACAAGTTTTTATTTCAAACGGCGACACAACTTATACACTTTACGAAGACATTTCCGCAGCCGGACTATACAAAACAGATAAAAATTTTATTGGTGTTATAAATAAAAAATATTCTTTAAAAATAATTTATAACCAAACCGAATATACGGCCGAAACTCAAATGATTCCGGTTTCTCACTTTAAAAATGCAAAATACACATTGGATTCTGCAAAAAATCTCTACAATATTTCATATATCGCATCAAATTTCAGCACAACAGAATCGGCAATGTTTGAAATAAAGTTAGATTGGTCGAATATTGAAGGTTACACCGATTTGCCTTATAATGAAAATCATGCAACATTATATTTTTATACACTTAAAACATTAGATGTAAACGAAATTTTCTCGCCGGCAAAAGAAATTATTTACTTTCCGGGGGGAACTCAAATTTTCGAAAAAAAATATTCTTTAAACACCGAACACGAAAAATTTATTCGTTCAATTTTAATGGAAACAGAATGGAACGGAGGTTTATTTGATGTTGCCGAAGGAAACATTTATACAAATTTAAATAACGGCGCATTAGGTTTTTTTGGAGCTTCGAGTGTAGTTTTTTCAAATTTTATTGCAGAATAACAAACTGTTTTTCAGTGAATTGAAAAATAAATAAAAATAAATAAAAAAAATTATCAGGGTAAAAACAATTTAGTGTGTATTAGGAATAGAAAAACAAATTTTTCAAAAACTAAAAAACTTTTTATTAACTAAATACTTTTTATCATGAAAAAATTAAAATCAATTTTCACAGTTTTCATAATTTCTTCAATATTCATTTTTGGATGCAAAAAAGAAACAGAAATAACAGGAAACGAAATATTTCCGGAAAATTTCAGTGTTGACATTCCTTCATCATTAAGCAGCGACAATTCAAAAGCAATTAAATCGGAAGTTTTAAACGGCAACTTAATTTATCTTCACCTTCAAACATTTATTTTTGTTGGAGAAGGTGCCGGCGAAATTGTTGAAAGCATTATGAACTCAATTAGAGAATATAATTTAAGCCAAGAAATGACGTTTTCGATTCAAAGTGAAGAAGACGGAAGAACAAAGAATTTTGTAATTGTTGAACAATCGGAATTTGAAGGACAAACTTGGGAATATGAACTTACAATGACAGATGCCGACTCGGAAAATAACGAAGACGGCGGAATGGCATTACAAATTTTCTGGAACAAATCTCCAATTAACGGAATTGCAATTTTAAAACCTTACAACATTAACAGAACTGAAAACGAATTATCTACAACGGCCGTTTTTAGAGTAGATTACACCGAAGCACGAAACGATTATGAAGCTGCTATGACAGTTTATATTTCCGGACTTCCGGTTCCAAGTCCGCTTGTTGAGCCTTATGCAATGGAAACATTAAAAATGTTTGCAGGTAAAAAAGGCGACATTATTGATGTTTACGGAAATTCAAACCAGCCGAATGCAGCATTTTTCTCAACAGAAACAGGTTTTAACTGGGCATTTGTAGCAAGCGGAAACGACAGTTTAAATATTGCGACAGCCGAAGTCGGATTACCTTACAGTTCACTAAATACAACCGACAGAGAAGTTATTTTAAAAGATAATTCAATTTATAATGTTTTCTATAATTCATTAATCGCAACATGGCCAAATGTTGACCCTATTGAATGGGAAGCATATCTACAAAACACACAAGCTCCGGGATATTTTGGCGAAGGTCATTTTATTCAAGGCGGAACAGCTCCAAGCGATTTATACTACGATTTGTCAAATTCAATGAATTTACTTTCACCGTATAATCCTTTTGAAATTTCAAATCTTAGTGTTGAATTCAAAACAAATTTACAATAATTCTCAAAAATCATAATACCTGAACCTTTGCGAGCCGGAATTTTATTTCCGGCTCGCTTTTTTTTAAATCGAAATCCAAAAAAAATATATTAAACTGCACAACAGAAATTATTTATTATATTTTTGTCTGAATTAAAAAAAATCAAAGCAAAAATGAATAAGAAAGAAGGCATAAGCAATCCGTTTAATTTAATTGTAATAGTAGCTGCATTGGGCTATTTTGTTGATATTTATGATTTAATACTTTTCGGAATCGTAAGAGTTCCAAGTTTAAAAGGAATAGGAATTCCCGACGATTTAATTCTTAGTAAAGGCATATTTTTATTGAATATGCAAATGGTTGGAATGCTTTTGGGCGGAATAATTTGGGGAATTATGGGCGATAAAAAAGGACGATTACCGGTTTTATTTATTACAATTTCATTATACTCGTTGGCAAATATTGCAAACGGATTTGTTCAAAATATTGAACAATATGCTTTTTTAAGATTTTTTGCAGGTTTAGGCTTAGCCGGCGAATTAGGAATAGGAATCACATTGGTTTCGGAAGTAATGAGCAAAGAAAAAAGAGGCTACGGAACTGCGATGGTTTCCGGAATAGGAATACTTGGTGCCGTTTTGGGATTTTTAATTGCCGATATTTTCAATTGGCGAGTAGCCTATTGGTTTGGCGGCGGTTTAGGAATTTTACTTCTAACTATGCGAGCAACAGTTTTTGAATCGGGAATGTTTGAGAAAACAAAAGCTGAACATAAAAATGTTGTAAGAGGCGATTTTTTAAGTCTTTTTACTAATAAAAAACGATTACTAAAATATATTTACAGCATTTTAATTGGTGTTCCAATTTGGTATATTGTTAGCGTTCTTGTTATTCAATCGCCCGAATTTGCAAAAACTTTGAAAATTGAAGGTGCAATTAGCGGTGGATTATCTGTAACATATCATTATATCGGACTTGCAATAGGAAGTTTTCTAATCGGTTTTGTTAGTCAATGGCTAAAATCACGAAAGAAAGTATTGTATTATTCATTAGGATTTCTAATAATTTTTATAGGATTATTCTTTTTTGCAGAAGGAAAATCTACCTCCTATTTTTATTTTCTCATAGCGGCTTTGGGAATCGGAGCCGGATATTGGGCAGTATTTATTACAACAGCATCTGAGCAATTCGGAACAAATTTGAGAGCAACAGTTACCACAACAGTTCCAAATTTTGTTCGCGGCGCAACTGTCCCGATTACATCATCTGTTCTTTTACTTTCGAGCAGTGTAGGTTTACTGAAAGCGGGAATTATTGTGGGAGTTGTTTGCTTTGTATTGGCAATTATTGCTTTATTTTTATTAGAAGAAACTTTTAATAAAGATTTAGATTATGTTGAATAATTGGTAAAGAAAAAGGCTAAGAAATAAGGAATATATACAATTCTTTATCGGCTGTTAGCTGTTAGCGATTTGCAGTATGCAGTTGGCAGTCTTCAGTAATTAATTTAATGACAATTACAAAATACTGAAGACTACGAACTGTGAACTGAAAACTGTCGACTGTAGGCTGAAGAATGTAGGAAAATATTCTGAAAAATTTCAAAACCACGTAGTGGTAACATTAAATATCATTATGAAAATCAATTTAATAAATATAGCTAAATTCAATTTCAAATTTTATGTATTAATCCCATTTACTTTTTAAATAAATAATATCGTCTCTACGAGACTTTAAAATAATATTAAAATTTTTAATATTATTATGTATTTCAATTGTTTAATTATAAATTATTAAAAATACATATTCTGAGAACTGTCGACTGAATACTGAGGACTGAAGACTGTCTTATAGCTTATCCATCACAAAATAATCGGCATAAAAAAACCAAAAGAAAGATACTTTAAGTTTTGATGGTTGATTTAAATCCGGGATTTTTGCTTTTCCTGTTGCAACACTCAATTTCCCGTCTAAAGAATTTTTGTAAGCTTGATTCACAACTTTTATTTTTTGGTCATCTCTAAAAGAATATGTTGCAGTTACACCAACTAAACCTTTTTCAAAAGAATACGGAAATCCGGCAATTTCGTAGCATTTTCCAATAAATTTTTTAATGTCAAGTGAATCAACCGTTTTGGAATCAACCATATTTTTTGAATTTGAACAGCTAAAAAATAAAAAAGCTGTTATTAAAATAAACAAGCTTTTAAATTCTATTTTCATTATAAATAAATTAAATTTTTAAATTATTTAAAGATGCAAAAAAATACTATGGAAAATTCAAGAAATAATAATCAATATAAAAAACAATTAATAAAAAATCTTTAAAAGATAAAGAAATAATATTTTAAACTATATTTGATAAGGTAAAACTTAATGATTTATTTGATAAACGATTTAAAAATTTAACTATGAAAATACTTCGGATTATTTTAACAATTTTGGTTTTCACAATATTTCTTATTCCGGCAAAATCTCAATATGTAATTCAATATAAAGGAATTTTTGCTGAATACGGAAAAGTGTTGGTTGGAAGTTCAACACAGTCGATAATTTGTAATCAAACGGCTTTTGGAATAAATGTGAATTCGGGAGGCGAATATTTCAACGGAATTATAGAATATGATTATAGAAGAATTAATACTTCGGAATTCATTTCGCCACAAAGTCAGGTAATTACGGCACATGAACTATATTTGGGTTTAAGATATTTTCCGATGCGACCAACATTTATTGCAGGAAATGCAGCTGTAAGATTATCTGCAGGATTTATGGGCGGTTTTGATATGGATCCGGATTGGATAATGCTTGCTTTTGCGGGAGTTACAGTTTCGCCGATTAGAAGCACTTCGGGAGTTTCGTTAAATTTTGTTTATCGTCCGCAAGAAAATCCGGCAGCAGGATATATTTTAAATCCGGCATTTTCTGTTCGACTTGGAATTACTTTCGGACCAAGAGCAAATTAGTCAAATCAAATTCTGTTTAACATAATAATATATTAGAAAAAAATTAACACATGAAAACACATTTAAAAAATTCGATTTTGATAAAAATAATTATCGGAATCATGATAACAACCGTTTCTAATACAGT
>DZBS01000002.1:37341-44054 GCA_022729995.1 Draconibacterium orientale
CGATTTTGATAAAAATAATTATCGGAATCATGATAACAACCGTTTCTAATACAGTTTTTTCACAAACAGCTCTAAGGCAATTGGAAAATATGACCAATGAAAGAATAAATGTTCCCGAAGTTTCAGGTTACGAAATTCAGGAGAATACTCACCAAATGACCGCCGAAGATTACAATAATCAATATACATCTTTTATACGCGACGAAGCAAACAGAGAAAATGAAATTGGAATAGAATATTATCTGAAAAGCGATTGGAAAAATGCAGCAAAACATTTCAAAATTGCATTGAAATATATGCCAGACGATATAAATATTCAAAAAAATTATAATTACTCAAAATACCGAACCGACGAACAAAAAAGAAAAGAAGAAGAAATATCGGCACAACTTCAAAAAGAAAAAGAGAAAGAAAAAATTAATACAACTGTAAAACAGACTGTTGAAAAAGATAAAAAATATTATAATGCTCAATTACGAAAATTAGAAAATGAATCATATCATATTAAAGTTCCAATGCCCGGCGGTGAGAAAAAAACAATTAACGAAGGCGTAATGCTCGGGCTTTTCAACACTAATGAAAACAATGCTTTTACAGATACAAGTCTTCATATTGTAAGCCCGTTTAACAAAAAACCTATCGACAGAAAAAATATTTTTGCAACAACCGACAACAAATCCGTAACAGAACTTGCACGAGGCTTTGTTGATAATAACTACTTGGGTGAATACACTTTAAATACCGAACACGGACGAAAATTGGTTGAGCAATTAAACGGAACACATTTCAATCGACTTATTGCTCACAGCAACGGTGCCACAATTTCCGAAGCACTAATAAGAAAAGATGTTATAAGCGTAGATGAATTAAACATTGTTGGCGGCGACAGAAGTTTGATAAATTATGGCGGATATAAAGAACTTTTGGCAACCGGAAAAGTGAAGAGAATTGTAGTTTGGATAAATCCGGGCGACGTAATTCCGGTTGGTTCAACAGCAGGATTCTTTTCTCCGCTTGAAGGTTCAAGAAATCAATATTATATTTCTGCAATGTCATATTTTGGAACATTATTAAGCGGAAACGACCAAAGCAGTTCTTCACAATTGGAATACAGATATATGCTTGGAAATCAATATTCTGAAGGACAAAATTTAACTTTCGATAAAGATTTTTTTAAATGCCACGGAATTGATGCGTATTTTAAAAATATGAATACATTTTTTAATAAGCCTTAAATTTAGTTTGATTTAAAAAATAAAAAAAGCCGCAAATTTGCGGCTTTTTTATTAACTGATTTTTGCTTTCTCTTTTCCTGCCGGAGTTTCCAAAACATTTTTAAGTAATGAATCCAGCTGGTCTAAAGAGAACGGTTTTCGGATTATTCCGTCAAAACCTTCTTCCTTGTATGTTTGACTTAGTTCGGAATAGTCCATTCCCGTCATGGCAATTACGGGAATTGCATTCACCGGGAAACTCAAATTTCGTCTGATATGTTCAATAGTTTCAAATCCGTCGAGCATCGGCATTTTTAAATCAAGAAGTATCAAATCGAATTTTTTATCTTTAAGAGCAAAAATAACATCGTAACCGTTGGCAACTGTTTCATATTCATATCCAAGTGCACTTAAAATCTCGGACATAATATTTCTGCTCGGTTCAAAATCTTCTGCTAATAATATTTTATATCTCCTTTTCACAAATGTTGATGTTAACTTAGTTTTTAGCTTTATGTTTTCAAATATTCATATTGCATATATTGTGCCGGCTCTTTAAATGTCTACTTTCCGCTACTGTACATGGTGTTTATGCAGAATTACTAATTTTAAAATATGTTTTACCGCAATTGTTAATTTATTATTACATTAAAAAATAAATATTATTGATTATCAGTTAATTAATTTAATTGTTGATAAAAAATTAATAAAAATCTAAATTTTTTAAATAGATATTAAATTTCTATTTTTATCCGGATATATAAACTCAAAAATTGTATAATGAGCAAAAAAGAAACCAAACAACCCACGCTTTTACAATCATTCATTCCAATTATTTTTTTAATAATCCTTTTAACATTAAATGTTATAATTTGGGGCGAAGCAACCCTTGACGGTTCAAATCAAATTGCATTATTACTTGCTGCTGCTGTTGCATCGGTTATATCTATTAGAAACGGAGGAAATTGGATTGACATTAGAGCAAATATTGTTGAAACAATAGGAAAAGCAATGCCTGCAATATTAATTCTTTTATTTATCGGCGCACTTTCCGGTACTTGGCTAATGAGCGGTGTAATTCCGGTTTTAATATATTACGGACTTGATGTTCTTCATCCTTCAATATTTTTATTTGCAGCAGTATTTATAAGTTCACTCGTTTCATTGGCAACGGGCAGTTCATGGTCAACAGTTGCAACAATAGGTGTTGCACTTTTGGGAATTGGAAATGCAATGGGAATAAATCCGTCGATAACAGCCGGAGCAATAATTTCAGGTGCATACTTCGGCGATAAAATGTCGCCGCTTTCCGACACAACAAATTTAGCACCTGCAATGGCCGGAACCGATTTGTTTACTCACATAAGATATATGATGTACACAACCGTTCCTACAATAATAATAACTTTCATAATTTTTCTGATAATAGGATTTAATCTCGACATTGCCGATAAAACCGTTCAAATTGCAAATGTTCAAAAAGTAATTTCCGAAAATTTTAATCTTTCATTATGGCTTTTACTTGTTCCCGCATTTTTAATATTTATTATTGTAAGAAAAGTAATGCCAATTCCTGCAATGCTTTTAGGAACTCTTGTCGGAGGAATTTTCGGAATAATTTTTCAGCATGATATTGTTATTAACTACTCCGGAATAACAAATAATTATGCCGAAGCTTCATATAAAACACTTATTGGTGCAATGTACGGCAATTTTCAGGTTATTACTTCCGACCCAAAAATGAACGACCTTTTTAAAACCGGCGGAATGGCCGGAATGTTACCCACAATTTGGTTGATTCTTTCGGCTATGGTTTTTGGCGGAGTTATGGAAGCCGGCGGAATGCTTAAAAGAATTCTTCAATCTATTATGAAAAAAGTTAATTCAACAGGTTCTTTAGTTGCCTCAACAGCAGTATCGTGTATATTTTTCAACGCAACAGCATCCGACCAATATATTGCAATTGTTGTTCCGGGAAGAATGTTTGCCGACGTATATAAAGACAAAGGATATAAACCCGAATTGCTGAGTCGAACTCTTGAAGATTCCGGAACGGTTACATCGGTACTTGTGCCTTGGAACACATGCGGAGCAACACAATCCAGAGTTTTAGGTGTTTCAACAATAGATTATTTACCTTACGCTTTTTTTAATCTTATTAGTCCGATTATGACAATTCTTTTTGCATATTTGAATATCAAAATAAGAAGAATTAAAGATGAAGTTAAAACTGAAGAAGAAAAATAATATTTCTGTTAATAAATATTAAGCAAATTTTTTAATAAATAAATATTTGTATTTTTGTGCAATTTTAAATCTATAAAGAATAATATATAATTATGAAGAAACTTATTTATTTACTAATTCCTGCATTGATACTTTTTTCGTGCGGAAAAAAAGATAAAAGCAATTTTACTGTTAGCGGAACAATAAAAAATGCAAACGGACAAGAACTTATTTTAAATTTAATTTCTCCCGAAAAAACTACACCTTTAGATACAGTTGTTATTGATGCCGACGGAAAATTTGAATTTAAAGGAAAAACTTCTTTCCCCGAATTTTATGCAATTCAATTAAAAGGCTCAAACGAATATATAATTCTTGTTGCCGATTCGTTAGAAGAAATTACATTGAATGCCGATTCAAAAGATATGCTAAATTCATATACAATTGAAGGCTCAAAAAACTCTGAAGCGTTAAAAACATTATATGTTGAACTCAATAAAGCTTTGGCACAAGTAGATTCTCTAAGTGCGATATATCAAATGAGTATGGGAAAAGTTAACGAAGATTCGCTAAAAGTTTCACTTGATAAATCTTTTGCTGCACTTATTAATTCTCACAGAACTTACACAAAGAAATTTATCGATCAAAACATTAAATCGCCCGTTTCAATTATAGCACTTTATCAATCAATTGCTCCAAACGTTCCGGTTTTAAATTTAGACGAAGATATTTCTTATTTTGAAAAAGTTGACAAATCGTTATTTGCAATTTATCCGAAATCGCCTTTTGTAATAAACCTTCACACACTTTTGGCACAAATGAAAGAACAAGATGCAGCTCCCGAATCGGGAATCGGCATGTTTCAAGAAGCTCCTGAAATTGATTTACCAAGTCCGCAAGGAAAAAACATAAAACTTTCTTCACTAAAAGGAAAATATGTTTTACTCGATTTTTGGGCAAGTTGGTGCAAACCTTGCAGAATGGAAAACCCAAATGTTGTTACAAATTTCAACAAATACAAATCAAAAGGTTTCACAATTTATCAAGTTTCGTTAGATCAAACAAAAGAAGCTTGGATTAGTGGAATTAAAGAAGACAATCTCGGACAATGGAGCCATGTTAGCGACCTTAAATTTTGGGATTGCGCACCTGCAAAAGTTTACGGAGTTCAAGGAATTCCTGCTAATTTCTTATTAGACCCCGAAGGAAAAATTGTTGCTACAAACCTACGCGGCGACGATTTAGGAGCTAAACTTAAAGAAATTTACGGATATTAGAAAAATCTAAAAAAAAATTCATACAAGCTTCTCGACATTCTTACGTCGGGAAGCTTTTTTTTTAGGTTTGAGATTTTAGACAATAGACAGTGTAAATGCTAAGCACTACAAAAGTGCTAAGCGTTTATTCATCAATATATTCGTGCATTCGTGGCAATTATTATTTTTTAGACTTAAGATTTTTTCCTATAACTTTCTCTTCATTTCCTGTTTTGGAGCTTAATAATTTCAATAAAAAAATATTTCAAGAACATAAAATTATTATATTTGTGATATAAAATTTTGAGAATGATTAATATAGATATTCAAAAAGAATATTGGAAAAACGGTGCTTATGAAGATTTGGAATCTGCAAAGATTTTAATTCAGAAAAACAGATATTTACACGGTTTATTTTTTTGTCATTTGGTAATTGAAAAAATTATAAAAGCTCATGTTGTAGCTCAAATTAAAGATTTTGCTCCTCGTTCACACAATTTAATATATTTGTCGGAATTGGCAAAAATTGAATTTGAAGAAAACGACGAAATTTTTTTAGGAATTTTAATGAAATATCAATTACAGGGCAGGTATCCGGATTATAACCCAATAATTCCACCCCGTAAAATTATTGAAAATTATTTAAAAACAACAGAAAAATTACTTAAATGGCTAACAGAGAAGTTATAGAATTACTTGAAAAATATATTTTCCTTTTAAATTCCGAGGGTTTATCTGTGAATAAAGCATTTTTATTCGGAAGCTATTCTACAAATACTGCTTCCGAAAACAGTGATATAGATGTTTTGATTGTATCTGATAAATATGACGAAAATGATGATGAAGCAGCCGGAAAAGCTTGGAATTTGACAAGAAAAATCAATCCAAAAATAGAACCTTTACTTATCGGATTAAAAAAATTCAAAGACGAAAATGCTTCTCCATTAATAAATATGATAAAATTAAAAGGCATAGAAATAGCTTGGATATAGATATTTCCAATCAAATAATATTTTTTAAAACTTCCCGACACAAAAAATCGGGAAGTTTTTTTATATTTATACAAAAAAAATATGAGCCGAATATTTATAACTTTATTGATTTTCCAATTTGCATTTTCATGCAATTCAAATTCTCAAAATCAATCCGCAAAAGACAGTCATCAAATAACTTCTTTTAAAATAGATTCAATTTCCGATTACACCGGAAATGATGAAAAAACACCGCTTTTTATAAAAAATCGTCTGGAAAAACTTATTGGAAAATCGTTAAAAGAAAAGTGTATTTCCGTTGGAGTAAAATATCCGCCACAATTTGTAGAATACCGGTTTTTTAAACTTGAACGCGAATTTGAAATTTGGATTGCCGACAAACGCTCCGACACATTAAAAATATTGGCTGTTTTACCTGTTTGCGCCGCCGATTTTCAGCCCGGAACAAAAATTAAAGAAGGCGACGGAAAAACACCCGAAGGTTTTTACAAATGCAGTTTACTTTACGGAAGCAGCTACGGTTTTATGTGGATGAAACTGAACAACAGCGAACTAAACGATTTTGGTTCGCCGGGCTACGGTTCGAGCTTTAAATTATGTATTGATTATCCGAAAGTTAACGATATAACAAGAACAAAAAAAGTTACCGGAACATCAAAAACCGGCGGACAAATTTGCATTCACGGAAATTGCGTTTCGGCAGGTTGTATTTCTTTCAAAAACAAAGATTTTCTGCCTGTTTTCTTAACATCTGCACAACATAATAAATCGGCTTACGGAAACACACAAATTCAAATTTATCCGTTTAGGTTTTCACAAGAAAAGAAAAACAAATATTCGCAAAGTGTAAATTCCGAAATGAATCCGGAAGAATTACTTAATTTTTGGAATGAACTGGAAAAAGGATACTTACTGTTCGAAAAAAATCATAAAGCTCTGAAAGTAACTTATTCGGGCGAGAAATATATATTTAGCCAATATTAAAGAATTATACAATGATATAATTATACAAATATACAATGATA
>DZBS01000002.1:44154-75575 GCA_022729995.1 Draconibacterium orientale
TATACAATGATATAATTATACAAATATACAATGATACAATGTTTTAATAAAAATAATTAATAATATATGAAGGATAATTTAATTTTAACAAAAACATATAACTTTGCTTTACGTATAATAAAATAATATAAATATCTTTACGAACAAAAAGAATATACATTATCAAAGCAAATTCTTAGAAGCGGAACTTCAATTGGTGCTAATGCTGAAGTAGCTTCGAGAAGTATTTCAAAAAAAGAATTTAGAGCAAAGTTTTTCTTGTCGTATAAAGAAGCAAGAGAAACACATTATTGGCTGAGACTTTTGCGTGATAGTGATTATATTGAGGCTAAATTGGCTGAAAGCCTTATTTTGGATTTAGAAGAAATTATGAAAATAATCGGTGCAATTCTAAAAACTGTCAGCAAAAAACAATAAATTAAAGATACAATGAAATAAATATACAATTATACAATGTCGCAAATTTACATTGAAATCATTGAATAATTTAACAATTGAATCATTATACCATTGTATATTTGTATAATTGAACCATTAAATAATTAAAATGACATATTTCATATCCGACATACATTTAGGATTACCAAATTATTCAAAGAGTTTGGAACGAGAGAAATTGCTTGTTAAATTTCTTGACGAAATAAAAAATACTGCCGAAAAAATCTATTTTGTAGGCGATATTTTTGATTTTTGGTGGGAATATAAAAGCGTTGTTCCAAAAGGAAATATAAGGTTTTTAGGAAAAATAGCCGAACTTTCGGATTCAGGAATAGAAATTCATTTTTTCACGGGAAACCATGATGTTTGGATAAAAGATTATTTGAAACACGAATTAAATATCGAAATTCACACAAAAGAATTCACTACAGAAATTTCGGGTAAAAAATTCTTTATTGCTCACGGCGACGGACTCGGGAAAGGCGACTTTAGCTACAAACTTTTAAAAATTGCTTTCACAAGCAAATTTCTTCAATGGTGTTTTAGCCGATTACATCCGAATTTGGCATTTTTTATTGCAACAAATTGGTCGCACAAAAGACGTAAGAAAGAAAAATATTATGAATTTAAAGGTCTTGAAAAAGAAATTTTGGTTCAGTTTGCAATAGAAAATCAAAAGAAACAAAATTTTGATTACTATATTTTCGGGCATCGACATTTTCCAATGAAAATAGACATTTCGGAACATTCATCGGTAATAAATATCGGCGATTGGATAATTAACTTTACATTCATCGAGTTCGACGGAGAAAGCTGTAAACTCAAAACATACAAAAACTCTCAAATAGAAAATTTTGAGCAAAACCTTACAGCAAAATATAAAGTAGAAATATTTTAAACCATAAAAAATATTTTTTTATAAATCATTTTAAAAACTTTGTCAAAAATGATACGCACGCAATATTTTTTTTCATATATTTGGGTAAATATTAATTTAAAAAAATCTCACTATGGATAATAATTTTGACAAAGTAAAATCTTTTATACTTGAATTAGGATATTCAATTGAAAAAGAAGACAAAAATGAAAACGTTTTTGTTATTGATAATGAAGAAGAAGGAGTAAAAAATATGATTGTTGCAATAGCAGAACCAATTGTTATTTTTCAACAACATTTGTTTAATTTGAAAAAAGACGATGCGAATATTTTCAAAGCACTTTTACAAAAAAATCAAGATATAATTCATGGTGCATTTATTATAGATTCAACAGGAACAAAAGTTCTTTTCAGAGATACTCTTCAATTAGAGAATCTTGATATGAACGAAGTTGCCGGAACATTAAATTCACTTTCATTACTAATGGCCGAATACGGAAGAAAAATTGTAGAATTTTCGGCATAAAAAATTATTTTATTAGTCCGAAAACATTTTGAGAAATTCAATTTGTTTTCGGATTTTTTATTTTCTAAAAATTACAGATATGAGCTTCTTTAAAAATTTATACAAAAAAGGCGAAGAGAAAATTAACGAATTAAAAGTTAAATATTCCGACCCGGTAAAAGAATTTGCCAACGAATTAGCAAAATTAAAATCTGAACACGAACTAATTAAAAAATTTATTGCTCAGCTTAAAGCAATGAGAATTAGATCCGAAAAAGATATTGAAGCTCACCTTAAAAAGATTGAAGAATACGATTTAAAAGCCAAAGAAACTGTTGTAAAATCAAAAAAAGGTGAAATAAATAATGCTGTTTCGGAAAATGTTGCACTTAATTTTTTAAACTTAAAAAAAGCTTATTCCGACAGAATTGATGAATTGAAAATAAAAATTCCTCAATATGACGAAGAAATAAGAAATCTTTCGGAAAAATCTATCGAATTCGATAATAAAATAAAACATTACTCAAAAGAATACGAATTTTTAAAAACTCAAGACGAAATTAAAAAAAGCAGATTAGATATTGACAAAAACTTGTTTTTCGACGATTCGTCAATAATATCAAATTTGGAACAACTGAAAAAACGTATTTCCGAAACCGAATACAAATCGGATTTTTATTCAAAATATTCCGAAAAATTTTCGGACAACGATATAAAAAATCATGATATTAATGAAGAACTAAAAAATATCAGAAAAAATACAGATTAATAAATAATTTAAAAAGTTAAAATTATTCCTATTTTAAAACTTGAATATTTATAATTAAATCCTTCAAGATTTTCAAGATTTGCAACGCCGTTACTAATATCGCCGGCAATAAACAGTTTTGTGTTAAACCCGTAATTATTCAAACTCATTCCTGCTTGAAGTCTTATTCCAATAACATTACTGTTTAAAAAACCAAAATGTTGAAATTGCGGACCAAGTCCGGTGTAAATAGAATAATTTCCGTTTTTGGCAACATTAAAATGAAAATTTACCAAAACGGCAATTGTAAATCTGTTTAAAACTCCGGTTTGCAAAATTCCGAGCGAATCGGTATATTTCATAAAATTAAAATCATCGCCGATAATACCTTGCAATTCATATCTTTTGCCAAAACGATAAAACAAATGAGCATCAAAAGAAAGTGAACCGTGATTTATTAAAACCGATGTATCAACAACATTTACATTGGATTCGTTATACACAAGCGTGCTTCCTTTTCCGTAGGTAATTCCTACACCAAAACCAAGTTTTTTATATTTATTTGGAACTAAAACAACGTTTAAACTGTTAATTTTTCCTATTTCAACTTCTTTTGTAAGAAAATCTGTGTGCGAAAAAATTAATGCTTTAATTTCTTCGGGAATTTCAATTTTATAAAAACCTTCGGAATCCGAAAAAGTGAAAATAGAAGGAGCATCTTTTGCACTAATTTTGGCGCCTGTTATCATTTCGCCGCCCAATTTAGAAACTCTTCCGGTTATTGTTCTTGCATTAATGCTAACATAAAATAATATAAATAAAGATATTAACGCAAATTGCTTCATGATAAAAGTGTATATATTTAGAAATTAATTTTTATTTACAAAATTATGATTTTTTTCGAAACATATACACTTTATACATTATATCAATTGTTTTTAAAATTTAAACATAATTCCCACAGTTGGCAAAACAGTTCCCGAAGTATTAGGTTCGCGAGTAAGAATATATTCGTCGCCTGCCAAATTTGTTTTGTAAGTTCCGTCGGTATTTTTTTCTCTAATCACAAAATCTTGAGACGTATTTTGAAAATTATAAGCATTTTGAATATCCATATAAACCATTAAAGACCAATTTTTAAAGAAAAAGTTTTTGTCAATTCTCAAATCTAATTGGTGAAATGCTTTATATCTTAAAGTATTAAGTTGAGAAAAATCCAAATATGCTTGTCCGTTTGCATTCCAAGCATCAATATTTGCCGATTTTTCCAAATCGTAAGGAGTATATGGCAAACCGCCAACAAATCGCCATTTGAAACCAATTCTCCAATTTTTGTTAAACTCTTTTGTTCCGGTAATTGTCAGTAAATGTTTGCTGTCCCACGACCAATATATGTTGCCGATTCGTAATTCAATAAATCGCCGGAACTATTTCTAAATCCGAGAGTTGTATATGCTGTTTGTTGAAAATATCGTCCGGTTCCGGCATTCAAATTCATTTTTTCGGAGAATGAATAAGAAAACGAAATTCGAGGTGAAATTTGATTTAAAAGATTTGCAGAATTATTGTTATAATCATTTCCGTCGGTTCTCAAACCAAGCGAAACCAATAATTTTTGGCTGAAAAATGTTTTTGAAGCTTGCGCCGAAATTCCATATTTTACAACATTAAGATTTGAAGTATATTCAAAATTTGTTAAAGCACCGCCAATAAAAATTTGTTGCGAAGTTTTATTATAATATTTTGCATATTCTAAATTGGCTCCAAAATTATATTTTATATCATTTTTTCTGATATTATATTCATATCTGAATTTATTTTCGGCTTCGGTAGAATTGTAATCAAAGCTTTTAGCGAGAGTTTCGTCGTTATTCGGATATTTGTAAAATGAATTTAAAAGCATATTTCTACTCAAAACAAAAGTGTGATTTCCGTTTTCGGTGAAATGCATATATACAGAACCAAAAGTGTAACTCCATTGATTATTTACCGGAATTTGAGTTAAAATAATAATTTACTTCATTTTTTTAATATTTTAAAATTTTAATAATCAAGAAACTCAATAAAAATAATTTTGTATAATATCTTTCAAAAAGTTTCAACTTAATACAATTTAATATTTATTTTGGAAATATAATACAAATATTATTTATATTCATACGAAAAAGTCTTTTATTTCTGAATTTATTACGATGTCGAACAATATTCAAATGTTAAAACAAATTATGGACTATGTTGAAAGCTTTGAAAAAGAAACAAATAGCTCAGATTTAAAAGAATTTTCAATATATTTAAAAGACAAATTAATTATTCCCGAGAATCAAAAAGTAGAATCAAATTTTGAAAAAAGTAATTTTGAAAACTATAAAATATATCCCGAAGTTGAATTTTCGACATTGCTGACGGGATTATATCGTTATGCAAAACATTATATTAAAAAAGCATTTTTAAATACTTCGTTTAAAACAATAGACGAATTTGGTTTTTTGGCAAGTTTATTAAAGGAAAAAACATTGCTTAAGAATGAATTAATTAATATTCATCTTTTAGAAATATCAAGCGGCAGCGAAATATTAAAAAGATTAATTAAGAACGAATTAATTTATGAATTTCCGGACGAAAAAGATGGAAGAGCAAAACGTGTAGCCCTTACAGATAAAGGAAAACAAGAGATTTTTACGGCTTTTGACGACATGCACAAAGTTTCGGAAATAATTATAGGAAATTTGAATAAAAACGAAATAAATGAAGCACTTTCTGTATTTAACAAACTTACATATTTTCATCAACATATTCACGAAAAAGACAGAAATACTACGCTTGATAATTTACATGAAACTTATATTTTAAAGAATAATTTATTTTAAACATTATGAACAAAAATGTGCTAATTGCAGGCGGAACAGGATTTGTAGGAAAAGCAATTTCAAAATTATTAACCGAAAAAGGATATAATGTAGCTTTACTTTCAAGAACAAAATCCGATAAAAAGAATACATATTTTTGGGATTATCAAACCGGAATAATTGAACCTGAATCAATCGAATTTGCCGATATTATTATAAATCTTGCCGGCGAAAATATTTCGGGAAAAAGATGGAGCAAAAAGCAAAAACAAAAAATTGTTGAAAGCAGAGTTTTAACAACAAATTTGCTTTTTGAACAAACAAAAAAATCAATAAAAAAACCAATTTGTTACATATCAGCTTCGGCTGTTGGATATTACGGTAATACAAATTCCGATAAAATTTTTATTGAAGAAGATAAACCCGGAAATGATTTTTTGGCAAACACAGTTTATGAATGGGAAAAGAGTGCCGATAATTTTAAAACTATAAATATTAGAACCGTAAAACTCAGATTAGGAGTTGTTTTATCGGAAAAAGAAGGCGCTTTACCAAAAATGATAATTCCCGTAAAACTCGGAATCGGTTCGCCAATTGGAAGCGGAAAACAATTTATGCCGTGGATTGAAATAAACGATTTGGCTCGAATGTTTTTATTTGTAATCGAAAACGAGAATTTAAATTCAGTTTACAATGCAGTTTCTCCGCAACAAATTAACAACCGCGATTTTATGAAATCATTGGCAAAAGAACTGAAAAAACCATTCTTTTTTCCTAAAATTCCTTCCTTTATAATGAAATTATTTTTTGGAGAAATGTCGCAAATACTTTTAACAGGAAATAAAATTTCGTCGGAAAAAATTCAAAAAGAAGGTTTTGTTTTTAACTGTAATGACGTGAATTATGTCTTGAAAAATAGCAAATTTATTCGATAAGCAGCAGCTATTTAATTTTAAAGTAAGCAGTCTTCAGCCCATAGTCCTCAGAAAATAAAAATATTTTAAGAAAACATCTTATTAATGAATCTCATTTTTTTTTAAATCAATATCCATTTGAATTTCAGGTGTTAAAATTTGCAATTCGTTATAAAATTCAATTCTATCGATAATTTCGCTTAATAAAATTGCCGAAAAACTAATCCAGAATAAAGTGCCTGATTCGCTGAAAACCATAACTAAAGAAAAGATTATCAATAATATCAATCTAAAATATTTTAAAATTATTTGAAACGAAATTTTTGAATTTCTAAAATCATAATAATTTTTATAGATATACAAACCGGATTTTAAAACCATTATAATCAGATAAATAAAATAATTTTGCGTTAAAATTCCACAGAATAAAATTCCCGTTAAAAAAACACTTGAACTGTTTACATTAATTTTTGTTTTTTGAACTGCAACTTTATAAACCATATCAATAGAAAAAAGTGCCAAAAGGCCTGTTAATGCTACAATATAAGAAATAATTTTATTGTCCGAAAATATAAATTCATTAAATGCTACACCAAAAATAAACGCCGAAAAGAAGAAAATTTCTCGGCTAAGCCACGAATTTTTTATGTTGAAAATTGAACGATATGCTCTAAGTTTTCTACCCAAATGCAATGAACTCAAAATCATACCGGAAATTCCTAATATCAGAAATTCGGTAATATTTATAGAAAATCCTCCAAAAACTTTAGAACCATAAAACGATGTTAAAAGAGAAGCAAGCAAAGTGAAAATTATAAGCGGAATTTCCTTTTTTGCAGATATTTTTTTTTCAGAAATAATATTTTCCAAACTAAAATTTTTCTCCTTTTCAATATCAATTTCCGATTTACACAAAACCGGCGGATTTTCATTTCTTAGCGGAATAATTTTTATTCTCGGTTTAATTCCAATTTCCGAAAATCCTAATATCGATTTGTTTGAAATGTTTGAATTTTCGGTTTCAAAATTCAATGCTCCTGTCGGACATAAATTTACGCAAGCAGGTAGCAACCCTTTTTCAATTCTCGGATTACAAAAATTGCATTTTTCAATAATATGCGTTTTATTATTGAATTTTGGCGCATCATACGGACAAGCCCAAGTGCAATATTTGCAACCCAAACATTTTTCCGGATTGTGAATAATTGCTCCGGTAATTTTATTACGACTATATGCCAAAGCGGGACAATTTTTCATACAAAGTGCTTCTTCGCAATGATTGCAAGCAAGCGAATGTTGAAAAACCGGAACCGACGAATATTTGAATTTATTAAATGTATTTACAGTTCGCCACAAAACCGGCAATTCAGTTTTATTTTCGATACTGCACGCCAAAACACAAGCTTGGCAACCTACACATTTATTAATATCAAAAATGAAATTATTCATCAATTTCTTAAATTAGTTTTAATCAAAATTAATTTTATATAAAACTTACAATTATCTGCTTTAAACACAGGCAGTTCGGTTCTCGACGCTACCGGGTTTATATTTTAGTATCATGTTTTTCAAAATCAACCATATTGTCGTGAAAAGCAGAACCGTAGCCAATGTCAGTTTCATATCCTTTAGATAAAAAATTTACGTTTCCGCCTTCATCATTCCACCAACCATTTGACACAGAAATACAACCGGTTTTAATTTCAAAAGATAATTTCGCTTTTAAAACAATATTTCCTCGTGAATTAAATATTCTGACAAAATCATTTTGTTTGATATTTTTCAAAATCGCATCTGTCGGATTTATCGTAACATAAGGTTCCGGTTCCAAAGCTTTAATCATAAGCAAATTTCCAAACTGCGAATGAATTCGGTTTTTTGTGTTTGGTGAAAGCAAATTAAATTTATATTCGGAATTATTCGTATTCTCTTTCGTCTCAACATAATCGGGCAATTCGGAAATATTCCAAAGAGATTTTGCAGTTTGAGAAAACAATTCGATTTTACCCGAAAGTGTAGGAAAAACAAAATTAGAAAATGCAATTTCTTCGTGATTGTTAGCAAGTTGAGGATTTTCTTTTAGCTTTTCCAAAGTAATTTCCGGGAATTTTTCAAGAATCTTATTCAAATAATTTTCAACAGCAAAATCGCCGGGTTCAATTAGATAATTTTTAATATCTTCTTCATTAAAATTAAGTTTTTTGGCTAAATGCCAATAAATTTCTGTTTCGGGTTTTACTTCGCCGGCTGGTTCAACAACTTTTTGCTTCAATTGAATGTACGGATTCCAATATGAACCAATAATATCGCTTTGTTCAAACATGTTTTTGGCAGGCAAAATTATATCGGCTTCTTTTGCAGTGTCGGTCATAAATTGCTCCACAACAACTCTGAAATCCAGATTTCTTACAGCTTTTAAAACAATATTTGTATTCGGATTTTGAGTTACCGGATTTCCTCTTTCGCACCAAAGCATTTTAATTTCGGGGTTTTTAGCATTTACAATTTCATTTCCGAGATTTGCTGTTGAAATTGTTCTTTTGAAAATTTCGTTAATTTTATTTTCGGGAAAATAATTTAACGGTTCTTTCAAATCATCAAAAATATACGATTGCAAATTTGCATAATGAAAACATGCGCCGGGTTTTCCGATATTTCCGGTTAAAACACTTAAAGCTAAAATTGCTCTAACCGATTGTCCACCATTTGTGTAACGTTGCATTCCATAGCCCGGAACAATTGTCATTGGTTTAATTTTTGCAATAAATTCGGCAATAATTTCGATGTATTTTGAAGGAATATCCGTAATTTTTTCGGCTTCTTCTAAAGTAAATTTTTCAACATGTTTTGCAAATTCCTCAAATCCCAAAACATATTTTTCTACAAAATTTTTATCGTAAAGATTTTTCCTGATTAAAATATTTGCAATTGTAAGTGCCAAAAACGCGTCGGTTCCGGGTTTTATTTGAAGAAGATAATCGGCACGTTCGGCAGATTGAGTTCTTCGCGGATCGATAACAATTAATTTTGCTCCGTTTTCTTGTGCCTGATTTATGAAAATTGTTTGCTGAATATTTGTTTCCGCAGGATTTTTTCCCCAAATAATTATAAGTTTAGAATTTGCCAAATCCCAAGGCACATTATGTTTATTTTCGCCAAGCGTAAGCCTAACAGCTTCAAGACCGGCAGGCCAACATAAGTTTCCGTGAACACGAGTTACACCGCCGAATAATTTCCAAAAATTAGAACTTATATCATTCAACATTCCGGACATTCCGCTGGCTGAATAGAACAAAATGCTGTGAGAACCGAAATTTTGCTTATAGAATTTTAATTTGAAAGCAATAATATCAAATGCTTCTTTCCACGAAATTCGTTCAAATTTTCCGTTTTCATTTTTTTTAAGAGGAAATAAAATTCGTTGGACGGAATTTGCCCTTTCGATATAAGATAAACCTTTTAAACAAATGCCTTCGGGAGTTGCTTTGTTTGCATTATTTGGTTGGATATTAATAATTTTTTCGTTTTCAACAACAACTTTAAAACTACAAGTACTGTAGCAATTTCGCGGGCAAGCAGTTGAAAAAACGGGCATATTTTTATTTATTTAAATCCACTTTCTTTTTTTGAAAAATCTAATCATAAAAGCAACAATAATAACTAAAACTATCCAAAGTACAAAAAACCCGTATTTCCAATGAATTCCCGGCATTAAATCGAAATTCATTCCATAAATTCCGGCAATAAATGTTAAAGGAATAAATATTGTGGAAATAATTGTTAACACCTTCATAACCTGATTCGTTCTGAAACTAACTCCGTTAAAATGTAAATCTATAAGATTATAAATTTCTTCTCTTTGAAATTCGCCGGTTTCATAAGCATTTTGAATATGCTCATAAACGTCGGAAAAATATCTTGCTGTTTTTTCGCTTATCAAATCGCCGGAATAATTTTGAAGCACAGAAGAAGCTTTTCGCAAAGGACTTATAGCTTTATGAAATTTAGCAAGTTGTTTCTTAAGCTTTTGGATTTCAATTAAATATTCGGGAGTTTGATTATTAAGGATTTTTTCTTCCAATTTTTCAGTTTCATTGCCAATAAATTCTGTTACATAGAAATAATTATCAACAATATTATCAATTAATCTATAGAAAAGAAAATCAGAACCTTTTGAACGAATTCCGGTTTTATTTTCTTGTAATCCGTTTCTGAGTTTATCAAAAACATTATCTTCTTTTTCCTGAAAAGAAATAATTAAACCGTTTAAAGCAACAATGCTAATTTGTTCTGAAATAATATATTTTCCTTTGCGGCTAACTTCTAACATTTTAAGAGAAAAAAAAATATTATTATCATAAATATCAACAACCGGACGATGATTTGTATTTAAAATATCTTCGAGTATTAATGGGTGAAGGTCAAATTCTTTTCCAATTTTGGCAATCAGTTCAATATCATGAAGTCCGTCAATATTTAGCCATTTTGTAGTTCCTTTTTTAAATTTTTCTAAACAATCTTCAATATTATCAAATTTCAATTTTTCAATATTTTCCGAATCAAATTGAATTAGTGTTATTTTAGGAAATTCTTCTTTTCTTCTTCCCACATGAACAAGAGTTCCGGGCGGTAAACCTACTTTTTTGGAAGAATAATTTTTTGGTTTTGTCATAAAATTCAATGATTAATAATTTACTTAATTCAAAGTTACGTTAAATTAAGGCAACTCTAAATTATTATTGAATTTGGATTTATCAAAATTATATTCTCTCAAACTTGCTTCTTCAAAAATTGTTGAAAGATATAAATTTATATAAGCTAAAGGATTTTGGGAACTTTTAAATCTAATTAATTGCGGGTGATTTGTATATCCTTTTGTATTTTCTTCGAGCACATTTTTTGCCAAAAGAGTTTCTCTCCAAAGTGCTACAAGTCCTTTAGAATCGAGATATTTTGGGTGTAAAGACCAGATTCTCATTTAATTTAAATTTTAATTCCGATATTAAAACATAGGAAAACATAAAAGTGCTATAAATTGTCAAAAATAAAAAATGAGTAACATATTTAAAAAAATATTACCCATCTCAATTATAATATTATCTATTTTTATCGAATATTACCGATTGAATTTTTAACAGTGTCATGTTTGACCGGGAGATTATTATCGTCGACTAAAACTACTTCTTCACCACCTTTAATACTTTTCAATTCTTTTTCAGAAAGAATATTGCTTGATTTTAAAACTTCAAGATTCGATTTAATTTCATTTTATAAATTTTAGAGTTAATAAATAAATTATAAAACAAACTTAAAGATTATTTATCAATTTATGTATATAATTGAAAAGGTATATTACACAATTAACTTATACCTTTCAATCAATATTCAAATTCCCCTAACTCACTTTTTATTGTAAGCTTTTTGGAAGGATATTTTTCACAGTAACCAATGATCTGAGAATCAACTCCAAAGCTTTTTGATATTTCAATAATTTCTTGAGCAAACTTTTCTTCGGTATAAATTTCAAATCTGTGTCCCATGTTAAAAACTTTATACATTTCTTTTGAATCGGTACCGGATTGTTGCTGAATTAGTTTGAAAAGCGGCGGAATTGGAAACATATTATTTTTAACGATATGAAGTTTATCAACAAAATTAAGCACTTTTGTTTGTGCACCGCCCGAACAATGTATCATTCCGTGAATATTTTGGCGATGTTTTTCGAGTATTTTTTTAATTACAGGAGCATAAGTTCTTGTAGGCGAAAGTACAAGTTTTCCTGCATCAAGTTCGGTGTTTTCAATGGTTTGAGTAAGTTTTGTGTTGCCGGAATAAATTAGTTCTTTCGGAATTTGAGAATCAAAACTTTCGGGATATTTTTCGGCAAGATATTTTGCAAAAACATCGTGTCGGGCAGATGTGAGTCCGTTGCTTCCCATTCCGCCGTTGTAGGATTTTTCGTAATTTGCTTTTCCGTAAGATGAAAGTCCGATTATAATATCACCGTCGGTAATCTTTTCATTGGTAATTACATCGCTCCTTTTCATTCGTGCGGTAACGGTAGAATCAACAATTATTGTTCTTACTAAATCGCCGACATCTGCAGTTTCTCCGCCTGTGGAATAAATATTTATTCCGTTTTTTCTGAGTTCTAAAAGAAATTCTTCGGTTCCGCTTATGATTTCGGAAATTACTTCGCCCGAAATTAAGTTTTTGTTACGTCCGATTGTTGATGAAATTAAGATATTATCTGTTGCTCCCACGCAAAGTAAATCGTCTATATTCATAACAATTGCATCAATTGCAATTCCTTTCCAAACGGAAATATCTCCGGTTTCTTTCCAATAAATATATGCGAGCGATGATTTTGTTCCGGCACCGTCGGCGTGCATAATGTTGCAATATTCGGAATCACCGCCTAAAATATCGGGAATTATTTTGCAAAATGCGTTTGGGAAAATTCCTTTGTCGATATTTTTTATTGCATTGTGAACATCGTCTTTGGAAGCAGAAACACCTCGCAAATCATATTTTAATTTATCGTTCATTTCTTTTTAAAAAAATATTAAAAAAAATAACTCTGTATAGAATGTAAAAATCAAAAAATAAATTGAGTAATTATCTTTTCGCTTTAAGTCAACAGTCTTCAGTTCTCAGTAATTATCAATTTATTTAACAATTACTGCCGACTGAAGACTGCCGACTGATTTTTATTAACTACTTGTTAAGTAATTTATTAAATATTTTTCTCTTTTTAGACAGAGTTAGTATTTAATTAATTTTATTGGCCACCGCCAAATTTTATAGTATTCATTCCGTAATCGTCGCGAAGAACTCTAAATTCTGTTCTACGATTAAGCTGATGACAAATTTCTTTTTTCTCGTCGGTGTCTAATTTTGTTATAAATTCTTCGGATAAAATATCTCCGTATTTAAGGAAATCATATTTTGCAGCAATATGAGCATCAACAACTTTAGGATTTTTTTCACCGTTTCCGACAGGAGTTAATCTGTCGGCTTTTATTCCTTTAGATATCAAATATTTAACAACAGAATTAGCTCTTCCTTTTGAAAGTTTATAGTTATAATCGTCGCTTCCTCTAAAATCGGTATTTGAAGAAAGTTCAATTGTAATATTTGAGTTAACAGAAAGTAAATCAACAAGTTTATCGAGCGAAACCATTGATTCTGGTCTTAAAGTAGAATCGGCAACATCGTATTCAATATTTGGCAATTCAAAAACATCTTTCATTGGTCCCAAATCGAGTTTCAAAATAAATGTTTTGCTAACTTTGAGTCCTTTTGTAGATTCGTTAATTCTTCTTCTTAAGAATTTTTCTTTTTCGGCAACAACATAAAAATCAATATCAGCATCAATATTAAAAATGAACGAACCGTCGGAAGCCGATAAAACGTCCATTTGTTTTCCGTTTTGTTGAGTTAATGTAACTTTTGCTTCGGGTAATGGTTCTTCTGTTGATGAATTCACTACAGTTCCTTTAACAATAAAAATCAAAGGTGGTTTTCTAAATTCATAAATATCAATAGATTTACCGCGAGACGAAGTAAAATACCCGTTTTCGGTTTCGTCGTACATTGTAATTCCAAAATCGTTTTCGGAGGAATTTATTGGAGGTTTCATGTTAGAAACTTTCCAAATTCCGTTTTCTTGCTCGGCTTTAAAAATATCCAAACCGCCAAGTCCGGGATGTCCGTCGGAAGAAAAATAAAGTATATTTGACTTGCTGATAAAAGGAAATTTTTCATCACCTTTTGTGTTAATTTGTTTTCCGGCATTTACGGGTTTTCCCCATTTTGCATTAACGGAAGGGCGTTGAACATACCAAATATCTTTTCCTCCAATTGTTTTATATCCGGGAATGCTGTCGCTCACAAAATAGAGTGTAAGTTCGTCTTCGGAAATTGCGGGATGTGAGATTGAAACAGAACTATCGCCTATTATTTCAATTAATTCACCTTCGGACCAACCTTCGGGAGTTTGTTTAGATTTATATATTTTACAACCCATATTTGCACCTTCAACTTGCTTGCAAGATGAATAATACATAATTGCACCTTCATGAATAAGTACGGCAGCTCCTTCGCTTGCGGAAGTATTAACTTTGCCCGGAATTGGAACGGGAACACTCCATGCACCTTTTCGGTCTTTTTGAACTAAAAAAATATCGGAAAAGCTTTTTCCGGTTATATTGCTTGCGTCTTTTCCGTTAGCTCCTTCTCTGTCGGAAGTGAAATAAACTTCGGATTTACTTTGTCCGAAAGAGGGACAAAAATCGTCGAAAACAGAGTTAATGTCGGCTTCGGGTTCAACAACATATCCGGCAGGATTATTAATCCAATCTAAAGCCATTTCGCAAGATTCTATTCCTGCTTTTCCTCTTTCATCGTCGGGAACAAGTTTTGCATAATCTTGATATTGAATTTTAGCTTCGACATATTGTTGTGAAACTTTGAGTGCATCGGCATAATATAGTGTTGCCAAAGGGTTTACATATTTATATCTAACAGCTCTTGAATACCATTTTTTAGCATCTTTGGCATTCATCATTTTACGATACGATTCTCCAAGCATGAAAGAAACATAAGCTTTATCTTCTTTTTCAGATAGTTTTTCAAATATTTTTTCATATTGTTCAACTGCTTTAAAATATTCGCCGGTATTGTGTGCTGCATCTGCTTTTTTTGTAATTTTCGACTGACCGGAAATATTTGAAATGCTTGAAAATATCAAAAAAGCAATTAAAAAATACTTTAAATTTGTCATAATTAGCAAGTTTGGTTTTAATATTTTAACTTAGACATTAACATCTTTATTAAAAAATACTTGGTTTACAAAATCTATATCATCTTTGAAAAGACTTCTATAAGACACAAATCTTATTGATTTGTCGTTAATTTTTATTCTGATTTTATTTATTAATGATTTTATTCTGATAGCAGTAATTAGTTTTGTTAATGCATAGAACAATAACCAGTTAAGCAATAAAAAAATTATTCCTAAGGAGTAAAGCCCTAAAACAAATGGTGTTACAGCGGTTATTGACATTACAACCGCAATAATAAAAAATTCTTTAAACTCTAATTCTACATACACCGACGGAATTTGTTTTTTAATATCAATTTGAAATTTACCTGAAGAAACAGGATTAAAAACATTCCAACCATTCCATGAAAATCGTCCAATCGGAGCTTTAAAAACTACAGAATTTTCGGAAGAATGAACGTTTTGAATGTAAGATTTTTTAATATCTTCGTGCACAACAGAAAGAAATTGATTTTTAAAATCAACAGCTTTGATATGTGTAACCAAATCAATATTTTTTTTATATTTCAAGATTAAATCAAACATTCATTATTTTTTATAAAAATCGTAAAAAACTGTTTGTGTAATTTGTAAAGTTAAAGCTAAATACAAAAAGAGTAAAATATTTTTTATATTAAATTTACAATTCCGCCGCAATTATCGAATTTTGAACCTGTTACGCTTTTCAAAATATTTGTTTCTTCGTTCATTCTTAAAAAACCTAAAAATGCAAAAATTATTGCTTCTTTAAAATCAACTATTTCCGAATTTGGAATAATAATTTCTTGTGAAACAGCTTTTTTAATTAAATCTATTAAGAAAATATTTTTTGCGCCACCGCCGGTAATCAACAATTTGCCGGAATTATTTTTATCCAACAATTTAGAAATTTGAAATGATATATGATAATAATATGTATTTAAAATATCATTCACGGGTAAATTATTTTTATTGATTAACGGAAATACTTCATTTTCAACAAATTCACGACCAAGTGATTTTGGATATTTTTTGGAATAAAATTCGTTTTCGTTAAGTTTATCGAATAATTCTTTGTTAAATTTTCCGGATAAAGCAATATCTCCGTTTTTATCAAAAGGAAATCCGAGTGTTTGCGAATAATGATTTATAACAAAATTAACCGGACAAATATCAAAAGCAACTCGCTGATTTGCAGAATTATCGAAGGAAATATTTGCAAAACCTCCAAGATTTATGCAATATTTATATTCGGAGAAAAGTAATTTATCGCCGAGCGGAACAAGCGGTGCGCCTTGACCTGAAAGAGCTGTATTGAGATTACGAAAATCGGAAACGGTTGTGATTTCTGTTTTGGCGGCAATAAAAGCTCCGTCGCCAAGCTGAAATGTAATTCGTTTGAGCGGTTGATGAAAAATTGTATGTCCGTGAGATGAAATAATTTCGGGTTTTATTGTGTCTGAAAGAAATTCATTTGCTTTTTCTCCTAAAAAATCTCCGTAATTTTTATGTAATTCGATAAATTCAAAAGCATTTAAATTTTGTGCGTTTTTAAGATTTTCTATCCAAGATTTGGGATACTCAACAGTTTGACTTTTAATTATTTCAAAACTAAAAATATTGTTAACAAATGAAAAATTGCAAAGAGCAAAATCAATTCCGTCAAGCGAAGTGCCCGACATAATTCCGAGAACAGTCATTTTTTGTCTATTGAATATCATCTTTCATTTCTTTTATTCTTTTTTGGGAATTTTTTTCTTTTTCACGATTTCCTTTTTCAATAAATCTGCTAAGTCTTTTTGTGAGTTTCAAATGTTTTTTCAATTGTTTCGATTTAAAACCTAAAGTAGACGAAGCACCTGAAAGCACCGATTTTGTCCAAAGACTAAACATCGGTTTATGTTCAACCCTTTCGTAATATATTTTTCCTTCTCGAATTTTTCCTAATTTATTTTTAGGATTTCCGGACGGAATTACAGAATTTGCAAAAAATGAAACTAAATTTTTGGACGAAGCAGCAGTATCCAAAATGTTTATTGCCAAATCGTTATAAAACAAGTGCATTTTCCCTGAAGCATATTTATCGTTAACGTCAACAAAAAAAGTTACTTTATTTACTTTTCCGCTTTTAATTGAAACAAAGCTTGTATTTTCGAGAAACGAGTTTAAAATCTTTATGTCAAAAGTATCAACAGTTCCGGCAAATGAATAAATTCCGCTTTTATCGTTCAAAGGAAATCTGAAAGAAGCTTTTAAATCTGCACTATCTTGCAATTTTGCGTTTAACTTCATTCTCAAATATTTTGATTTATTAATGCTTGCCGAGTCGTTTGTAATATTTGAGATATTTCCGTTAATGTCGGAAAGTTTTAGAATTCCGGTCGGGTCGTATTTTAAACTATTTTGCTCATAAACAATATTTGAGTTTGAAATTTCTATTTCGTCGATATTAATTTTTCTGTTAGTTTCGTCTAAAAACAACCAAAGATCTTTTGGTCTTTTTAGCGTATCTTCAGGAAAGTGCATGTCTTTAAAAATGTATAAATCAACATCTTTGAGCAATATTTTTTTAGAGCTTATTTCGCCTGTTTTAAAAAATTCCGGAATATTAAAATCATTTATAACAATATTTGCATTATTCAAAAACATAACACTTTTTTGTATTCCTTCTTTTTTGGCAAAATAATATTTATCAAAAATGGGCAAATATTGCAACGAGTCTATAATAAATTGTGATTTTTTTGTTGAAAATTCTATGTTTTTAATATACATAGAATAGAATTTTTTTGGAAAATAATAATGATAATCTTTAATAGAAACCGAAATATCAGAAGAAAAAAGAATTTTATCTGATTTAGGATTTTCTTTTTTTGTTATTTCAAAATTTGAAATATTCCCTGAAACATTAGCTATTTCATTAACTTCATAATTTTTAAGTCTGTTTGTGTGTTTAATTTTCAAATCGGTGAACTCAATATTTTTAATACTCACCAAATTGAATTTTTTGGTGAGAAGTTTCTGTATTTTTTGTTCGGCATTTTGAAGAATATTATTGCCGGCTTTTTTCACATCTTTATACTTTTCAATTATGAATAAAGGCTTGATTAAAGCAATGTTATCAATAATTATTTTATTTTCAAAAATCAATTTATACAAATCGAGTTTTTGAATATTTATTTGCCTGATATTAAAATTTAGAGAAGTTTGATTTGAATGAGTTCTAAAATAATCGAAAATATTTTTATCGTCTCTCACAAAATATTTAACATTATAAATTTTTGAGTCCGACATATTTAAATCAGAAACCAAAGAATCAACGTTTAAAGCGTAAGTGCTGTCGGGGAGCCAATATTCTATATTTCGCAAAACAAATTTTGAAGAATCGGCAATAGGAAAATTTTGGTCGTTTATTGTTCCTGTATCAGATTTTGTGTTTAGTGCAAAAACATCAAAATCTGTTTTAAACATTAAATTTTCTGAAGAATCTTTAAAAGAATACATTTCCATTTTGCCGTTAAAAATATTTATCTTATTAATTTTAAGATTTATAGGAATAAATTTCTGCTTGTTTTTTGTGATTTTATTTTGCTTAATAAGATTTTTATTAAACGCAAAAGAAATATATGGTCTGTCAACAAATAAATCTCTAATATTTAAGCCTTTTTTGTTAAAAGCATTTTCAATATCGATTCCCGAAATTTTTAAATGCCTCGTGTAAAACATAAATTCTATGGGAATTTTATTTTGAACATTAGAAATATCGGGGAAAACTCTTAAATTATCAACAGTTAGCGATGAATCTTTATTTAAAAAAGTAATATTGCTGATTCTTATTTTGTGATATTTATTTGGAAATAAGACATTAAAATTTGAAAAATAAATATTTGTATTTCCTGTAAAAACGGGCTTTTGCTCATAAATTGAATCTTTATTAAAATAAAAATTATTTACTTGAGCCGTAATATTAGTTTTAAAATATGATTTAAGATTTTGAAGCGAATCAAAATTTGATACATCAAGATATCCGCTGTCGACTTTGAAAAAATTAACAGAAATTTCATTCAATTTATCGGTAAAAATATTTTTTACTATTTGCTTAAATGACTTTAAAGTATCAGAAATTGCAAGATTTAAAGCCTCATCAACAAAAGAAACAGAATCGTTAATATTATTCGAATTATTGGTTTCAATTTGTTCGGATTTTGTTTTATCTAATGTATATTTTTTTATCGAAAGCTTTGGAGTTTTGATATAAATATTATCAATTTTAAGAATCTTTTTAAAAATGGCATTTTTTATATCCACATTATTGAAAGCCAATTTTTCAATTTCAAAATAGTTTAAAACACGTTTGTTGTATTTTTTTAGCAAACTAATATCCAAAGTATCTTCAATTGGCTTATATTCAAGATTTTCAACTTCAAGAATTGATTTTATTGTTGAAGCTCTAATTTTTTGTGCTTTTAAAATATGCGGATCTTTTGCAGATTTCATCGACAAGTTATTTAGAAGCAAATCGAAACCCGAAGCGTAAAAAATTCTGTCGGTTCGAGTTGCAGTATTTTGGTCTAAAATAAAATCTCTCAAATGCAAACTTATTGAGCTGTTGATAAAAGCATTTTTATCTAAATCATTAATATCTGTAAAAGATAAATTTCCTTTTTCGAGTGATAGTTTGTCGATTTTTACTGTGTTAAGATATTCCGAAACAATATTGAAAATGATATTCGGATTCGGATTTGCATTATTTTTCTTTTTTTCGTCAACAAACTTTTTAACGTTAATTGCAGGATGATCCGATATAAGTTCACCAATTTCTAATTCGCCTGTATTATAAGCTTTTATAAAATCGGCATTATTTATTCTAAAAAAAGGTATTTTCATGTTGATACTAACATTCGAGGTTTTTCCTGCGAGAGGTTGCATTGAAAGATTAACCGCAAAAATCACTTTTTTTTCTGTTGAAAGATAAAGTTGGTCTACATTGATTTCATGAGTATTATCGAAGATTTTCATGTGATAATTTTGAACATCCATCACAAAATTTTCGGCATAAAGTATTTTATTTTTTTTTTTATATGCCAAGGAATCCATCTCAAAATTTTTTAACGAGAAATTAAGTTTTTCGATTGTATACAAAGGTTTTTTACTATTTCCTTTATGAAATTCAAAAGAAGCGTTTGAAAATTTAAAATCGTCAACAGAAACAGAAGTTAAACGACCTTGAATAAGCGGAAAAATATTTCGATAATCAGCTTCTAAATTTTTATGTTTAACAATTGTATCGTTCTTAATTCCGGGACTTTTAATTACAATTTTAGCCGAGTCGAATTCAACGTTTCTGATTGAAATATCTTTGTTGAACCACGCATTATGAATATCTGCACCGGTAAATTTCACGGTTGGAGTTTTAATATCATAAAACGATTTATTTTTTAAATTTTTTAGTGCTAAGGAATCCGGAAAAATATGAGCATTTTTAACGGTAATAGTTGAGTCGCCTAATGAAATTGTAATTTCTGAAGCAAAAACATTGTGAATTTCATCATTCAGTTTTAAACGATAATTATTTAGAATAAAAGTTAAACTATCGGAATAAAATAGTTTTGATTTGCTGTAATAACCGACAGAATCGAGCATGAAATTATATAATTTTATGCTAATTTCTTCAGCAGTAGATTTTGAAATTTTATCTGATTGATTTAAATTTAAATTAAAATGCCCGTAGTTCAGATGAATCTTTCTAATTATCAAAGCTTTTGCATAAGGTTTTATAGATGCGTATAAATCTTTGTGAACGGCATCATATCTTACAGAATCGCTTTGGTCGTTTTTTGGAAGAGCTAAAATATTAACAATCGGATTATTAACTTCAATTTTTTTAAATTCAATAATATCTTTCTCAAAAAGTTTATATATATGTAAAGTCCTCAAATTAAGGCTCGAAAAAGAAATTTGATAAAGTGCGGCTCTAACATTTGATTCTTTTTTCAGATAATTATATTTTGCCGTGTCGGCCGAAAGTTTAAAATTTATAAGTCTGAAACTTCGAGAAATCGGTTCAACACTAATATAGTCAAAATCAATCGAATAAACGCCTTTACTTTCGCGTTCAACAATTTCTTTGAGTTTATTTTTTAAAATAGGAGTTGCAAGCATTAAAAGCAAAAGCTCAGTAATTGCCCAAACAGAAAATATCGGAATTGCAATTTTTCTAAAAATATGTTTCTTAACCTGTATTTGCTTCAGTTTATTGTGCATGTTCCGAAATTTCTGCTTTCAAATCTTTAAGTAAAATATTTTTTTCAGATATTTTCATTGTTTCATTTAATTCGTCTAAATTTGATTCAACAGCTTTAAAATTATTATCTGTAATAAATTTGCTGTTGTCTGTTCCAAAACGTTCATATTTATCTGTTATATCGCAAATTTTAATGATATTTGTTGATTTTGCGGGCTGATAAACAAATTCTTTTTCTCTGATAACTTTAGAAATAATATTTGCATGGGTTAAATTTCCAAGAATAAATTCGATTGTTGAAATAGGTAATTTTAATTTAATAGCAAGCTTTGAAGAAGTTGGAGCTTTTTTGCCTTTCTCAAAAATATCAACAATATTTTTAACCAAAACAACTGCTATCTTTTTTTGAAAGTGAAAACTCAAATTATTGTGAATAATTTCTATTCCTTTAAGTTTTGCATTTTGAAGAATGTAGGAAATTTCGGCGCCTATCAAAACCACAAACCAACTTGATTGAAGCCAAATAAGAAACAAAGGCAATGCTGCAAAACTACCGTAAATTGTATTTAAACGTGTTGCTCTTGATTGAAAAAACACATAAGCATCTTGAAAAACCTGAAAAATTGTTCCGGCAATTATTCCGGCAATTAAAGCCGACCTGAATTTAACTTTTGTGTTTGGCATCATTATATATATTATTGTAAATAAAAGCCAAATAATAATATACGGAATAATTTTAGCAAATTTTAAAAATACGGTTGAAGTAAAATTAAATAAAGTATCGTCGTTTAAATGACCAATTGTTGAGGAAATATAAATTGAAATTGAACTCGCAAGTGCCATAAATATTGGAGCAATAAGAATCATCGACATATAATCGGTAAATTTTCTTACAAACGAACGAGATTTTTTAACTTCCCACACCATGTTGAAAGAATCTTCTATATTGTTTAACAATTTTATAACCGACCAAAGTAAAAGTGCCAATCCAAATCCGGCAATTAATCCTCCTTTTGCATTATCGAGCATCGAACGGGTAAATGTTAAAATATAATCTAACACTTGTTGTTGACCCGAAAGGCTTTTTGACAATTCTTTTTCAAGAAGTTCTTCCAAACCAAAACCTTTGGCAATTCCGAAACCTAATGCTAAAACAGGAACAATTGATAAAGTTGTGAAATATGTTAATGCGGAAGCACGAAGATTTAATTTATCTTCATTAAAACTTTTTACACCTAAAACAATCACTTGTGCTAATCTGATATATTTTGCTCTCAATTTTGAAACTCTGTCAAAATCGGTTCGCCAAATATCTTTTTCTATGAAATGTTTAATGAATTTTAATCTGCTTTTCATCTGCTCATTTTTAATTTTTTTTCAAAGGTCAGATAGGAACATCCTAAATAATCATTCGGTTGTGTGTCGTGAGATATACATGGATGTTTCATTCTCGGATAAATTATATTTTCTGAAAAATACGAACTTTAAATAAAAAAATTGTAAAATATAATTTTACAAATTACACTATTTTATAGAAAAATAATAACAAATTTGATTCCTTTTTAAAAAATTATTATTTAGTGAAAAAAGAAAACAAAAAATTTCAACAAGAAAATAATATTATTATTCAATAACTATCTGAAAAAAACGGTGTTATTTTTCTTGTCGTAAAAATCAGATTTAAAAAGACTCGGGTAATTAGCTCTTAATTCGGAAACAAATAAATCATAAGGTAAATCTTCAAAAGTTCCGTAATCGTGCATATATTCCATGTATTTATTTCCTTTTTTGTTATATTCCTGAAAAACGGAATCGGATAATCCGTCGAAATCTAAAGGCTCAACATTAAGTTTTTGGCAAAGTTCTTTATTGAAAGCCGGAGTTGCTTTAACCCATTTTTCATTCAAATAAACTTCAGTGTAACCGTGAAAAACAAGAAGATTTGTTCCCAAAAATTGTTCTAATTTTTCTGTTCCGATATGATTTTTAACATTAGCAAAACCAAGTCTGGCAGGTAATCCGGCTGCACGATAAACTGCAGTAAGAATAATTGCTTTTTCAACGCAATACGCTTTTCTTCGGCTAAGCAAATAGTTAGACCTTAACGAATCTTGCTTAAAATCCAAAAAATACGGGTCGTAATAAAAACCGTCTCTCACGGCATAATATAATTTTGTAGCTTTAGTAATTTCATCGTCGGATTCATCAACAGTTCCCGCAACAAATCTTTTAATGTTTTTGCTTTCTGTATTTACGAAAAAATCACTTTTCAGGTATTTAGAATTATCTGTCATTTCCATTTTCGGTCTGAATTTTGAATAATTTTTAACATGTCTTTTTCCAAACTCACCTCCGGAGTTTCAACAATTTTTCCTAAAAGAACATTGTTTTCATAAAAAAATATTGTGGGAACACGCTCAATTGTTAAATCTTTTAAAGCTTTAGAATTTGCTGTTTTTGTTCTGTCAACGGCAACAACTGCGAGTTTTGAATCAGGAAATTTCAGCTCGTCTAATATTCTGTAAAAACGAGGAACATCTCGCCTGCTGTCGCCACACCACGAACCAAAAACCATAACTATTGATATTTGTTTTAAATCGGGTAATTGTTTTATTTGTGAAACTGTAGCAGAATCAAATTCATATTCTTCATATTGATTATCAAACCATGTTTTAAAATCAACATCTTTAAAAGCTTCACGATTAACATCTCCTGTCAGCATTTTTTTTCCCGATTTTTCATCAACAATCGTTTTATTAATATTTTTTGTTGTTCCGCAAGCCCAAACGAGCATTGCAGATAATATTACAAATAAAATCTTTTTCATTTTTAACAGATTAAAATCAAATTACTAATTTCAAAAAAAAAATAAAAATCAAAAAAATAAGTGTCTGAAAAATGTTTTACAATTTCTTTTTTCGATTAAAATTTCGTAAAATTGTTTATGGTCAAATTTATAAAAAGTTAATAAAAAAATACAAAAAAATGAATAAATCTAAAAAAATAGCTATAATTCTTTCGGGTTCAGGAGTTTATGACGGAGCAGAAATACACGAAGCAACAATGACAATGTTTGCAGTTGCAAAACAAGGTGCAGAATATCAAATATTTGCTCCAAATATTAATCAACATCATGTAATAAATCATATTACAGGCGAAGAAATGTCCGAAAAAAGGAATGTTTTAATTGAATCGGCAAGAATTGCAAGAGGAAATATTAAAGAGTTGAAAGAACTTGACGTTTCAAAATTCGATGCAATTATGTTTCCGGGCGGATTTGGTGTGGCAAAAAATTTGTCGGATTTTGCTTTCAAAGGAGAAAATTGTACAGTTATTCCTGAAGTAGAAAAAGTTGTGAACGATGCAGTAAAATTTGGAAAACCAATTGGCGCACTTTGTATTTCGCCTGCAATTATTGCCAAAATTATTAAAGGCTCGGAAGTAACAATTGGTCAAGATAAAGGAACAGCCGAAGCAATAGAAAAAATGGGTTCGCATCACATAACCACAAATCACGGCGAAGTAGTTGTTGATGAAAAATATAAAATAGCTACAACTCCTTGTTACATGCTCGATGCAAAAATTACCGATATTGCCGACGGAGCAATTAATGTTACACAAGCAGTTTTTGAATTGATGTAAAAAAAATTTTTTATTTCAAAAAAAATGATTTGATTTGTAATTCACAAAACAGAAAAATGATAAATATTACTTTAAATAATTGGTGGCGCACAAGTGGATTTCTACTAACAGGAAAAATTCCCTTGCTGTAATATTGTCATCATAAAAAATACAATAAAGCCGTCGGATAATTTCCGGCGGCTTTTTTTTATTTCAAAATTTCAAAAAAAATGAACAGACAAATTATTATTTGGATTAATAAAACAGAAAACCTCTGGCAAAGCTTTAGGATTGATTATTTACTATTGATAATTTATTACTGAATAATTATAAAATAGATTTAAGTAAAAAATATTTAAAAATCATATAAAATTTAAAACAATGACAACAAATACAGCACAAATACACGAGACAAAACAAGGATATTTCGGACAATTCGGCGGAGCATTTGTTCCACCGATTATTGCAGAAAAACTTCAAACTTTAGCTGAAGAATTTTATAAAATTAAGACCGATAAAAGTTTTGAAAAAGAATTTACCGATTTGCTTAAAAATTACGTTGGACGTCCGTCATCGTTATATTTTGCAAAAAGATTATCGGAAAAAGTTGGAAGTAAAATATATTTGAAACGAGAAGATTTGAATCATACCGGTGCACATAAAATTAATAATACAATCGGACAAATACTTATAGCAAAACGAATGGGTGCGAAAACAATTTTAGCGGAAACCGGAGCAGGACAACACGGAGTTGCAACAGCCACGGCCGCAGCACTTTTCGGAATGGAATGTAAAGTGTTTATGGGAGCAAAAGATATTGAACGACAAGCATTAAACGTAAACAGAATGGAACTTTTGGGAGCAGAAGTTGTGAGCGTAAAACAAGGACAAGGAACTTTGAAAGATGCCGTAGATTTTGCATTGGGGTATTACATTGAACATTCCGACGCATATTACCTTTTGGGTTCAGCTGTAGGTCCGCATCCTTACCCCGAAATGGTTGCATATTTTCAAAGTGTTATTGGAAAAGAAGCTCGTAAACAGTTTTTAGAAGCAGAAGGAAAACTGCCCGATTCAATTTTTGCATGCGTTGGAGGCGGTTCAAACGCAATAGGTCTTTTTAAAGAATTTTTGAAAGATGAAAAAGTGAAAATTTATGCAGCCGAAGGCTCAGGCGAAGGTCTTGAATCGGGAAAAACGGCAGCAACTTTAAATTTGGGGAAAAGAATGATTTTTCAGGGTTCAGACTCAATTTGTTTGGCAGATGAAAACGGAAATCCTGTTGATTCTTATTCTGTAGCATCAGGATTGGATTATCCGGGAGTTGGTCCGGAACATGCATATTTGAATGAAATAAAAAGAGTTGAATATCATGGAATTACAGACGTTGAAGCAATTGAAGCTTTCAGAGAATTATCAAGATTAGAAGGAATTATTCCGGCAATAGAATCGTCGCATGCAGTGGCTCTTGCAATGAAATTATTAAAAAATAAA
This sequence comes from Draconibacterium orientale, assembly GCA_022729995.1. Lineage (GTDB taxonomy): Bacteria > Bacteroidota > Bacteroidia > Bacteroidales > JAADGE01 > DZBS01. Next base: position 70,642 of record DZBS01000002.1, read on the forward strand.
GATGAAACGGCAATAATAAATCTCTCGGGAAGAGGAGATAAAGACGTTGTGAGATTTTAGAACATTGTAAAAACAAGAGGCTGTTTAACCCGCAATAAATTTAAAAACAGCCTCTTTTCAATTTAAATTAAATAACTTTAGTTCCAAATTCGGGAATTAAAACTTGCGATATTTCTTCAAGAACAGCACGTTGAGCACTCGATAAAAATAAAAGAACAATTAATCCTCCAAAAAAGGCTCTTGCAATGTCGGAAGGTATTGCTTTAATAAGTTGAACTTTATTTTGTTTAGGAAAAATCCTAATCCAAGCACCAACAAATGCAGTTTTTTGAACAACAATATATTCAAATCTGAGTAAAGGATTTTTTTTCAGAGATATTTTGTAAGGAAGTCTTTCACTTAATACTCTTTGCATTGCTTCAAAAGTTATACTTTCGTTTAGTTCCAGATCCATAATTAAATGTTTTTAAGTGTTATTTCAATAATATTTCCATATACAAATTACACCAATAATTTGAAATTTCAAACATTTTATTAAAAAATTATTTTCCGTCGGCAAAATCTTGTAAATAAGTAAAATGCGAACCTAAGTTTCCGCTTTTAGTAATTGTTGCTCGTTTAATAATTCCGTCATTATCGTTGCAAAATAATGCCGGAAAAACTTTATCAATTAATCCTTTTCCAAAATCAACGGAAGCGTCTCGCGGAACTTCTCCGGGTAAATTATCAACAGCCATAACCGTAATGCAATTATTATCAAAAGCGTTTCCTTCCAAATGAGTTTTTGGATTATAACCGTAAAAAGGATTTGCAATTTCCGAAGCTCTGAATGTCGAAATAATTGGTCCGGCAATATCGCAACTAACATCGGCAATAACTTTTATTTTAAAATCCGGAGCACTAATATCTTGTTTAGTAATAAAATGTGGCGAATTATTATCCCAAAAATGACAAGCAATATAAATATCTGTAACTTTTGTGTATTTTAAAAAATCGGATTCGTATTCTTTAGGGTTTTTGAAAAAATGATTCAAATCAAAATCACTTCCGTCAATTCGTTTTACGTAATTATCGGGTTCTATTTGAGTGTAAACGGCATCGTTAAAGCTTTTAGAAAGAAAATCTTCGGGAGAAACTTTCTTAAGATTTAGCGGTGCAAGAGTTTCCAAAGCACCGCTTGCAACACGTCCGCCTCCTGTGATAAGAATTTTAACTGCCGGAAGTTTTACTTTTTTCAGTTCTTCGAACATTTCTGCTGTGTCGTGCGAATCAATTGCTCTTTTTAAATCAAAAAGTCCGGATCGTTTTCCGAAAGCAATAAGTCCGTTATAAGCACCAACAAGTCCGGCAAAATGACCAAAAGCAACAAGTCTTTGTCCCGGAGGATTTGCAAGGTATTCATAATCTACCATTTTAATTTTTTTCTTAAGAAGTTCTTGCAATAAGATTCTATTATATTCTTGTTTTTTAGCTGTATGAGAAAAGAAAAGATAAGTTTTATTTTCAATTAATTTAGGAAGTTTCACTTCTTTAACACCAATAAGAATATCGCAATTACTGACATCTTCAACAATATTAAGTCCGAGTTTTAAATATTCTTCATCTTTATAAGACCTGATATCGCTTGATTGAATAAACAATTCAACATTAGGGAATCGCTTAAGCAATTCAACAGCTTGAAGTGGAGCAACAGCAGTTCTTTTATCGGGAGGAGTTTTAGTTTCTTTTAAAATTCCAACTTTCAAATTCTTGTTCATACGCTAAATTTTAATTTTTATTTACCGAAACAAAAATATAATGAATAAAGTTCACTTACCAAAAAAATGTAATATCTTTGCAAAAATTCTTGTTATTGAATTTAAAATTGGGGTCGTTTTTGGTTTTGACTGCAAGGATAATGGGAATGTAAGCATGCCGAGCTATGAAGATTAACTCGCAAAACTGAGATTCACAACAATAAAAGGCGAAAATAACTACGCTCTTGCTGCTTAATCGAATTATAGTAGATCAAGCTTAGCCCTTTGCCAGGCATTGGGGCGAGACATCTCACAAATCGGACTGCCTGTTTCCGAAATGTATATGGGGTGCTGTTAATTATAGGATAGTTTGTTCGGAGTCTTGACGAACAAATGAAATTTAAAAGAATAAGAATTTGTTTGGGTGCTTTTTCCCGGTCAAATTACTAAAATCAATAAAAAGATAAGCACGTAGAAAGCATTTTTGTTACTTGTTTGGACGAGGGTTCGAACCCCTCCGGCTCCACAAAAGTTTTTTAGTAAAAAGATGAACCCATTTATTTTAACGATTCGGAAAAAACCCGAGTCGTTTTTTATTATATGAAAATATTTTATTTCTGCCGAAAATAAATATATTTGTAGAAATGAGCAATAATATAAAAATTGGCTATGAAAGAACATTTTTCCGATTTGATGCACGAATTTCAAATTCCTTTATCTAATCCGATATTGATTTTTTCGCTTGTTCTTTCAATAATTTTACTTTCGCCAATTGTTCTAAGGAAATTGAATATCCCGGGAATTATAGGATTAATAATATCCGGAGTAATAATTGGGCCTTCCGGATTAAATATCTTAGAAAAAAGCAGTGCAATTGATTTATTTTCAACTATAGGATTATTGTACATTATGTTTATTGCAGGATTAGAACTTGATTTAAACGAGTTTAAATCTAACCGAAACAAAAGTTTACTTTTCGGATTTTTTACATTTAGCCTTCCGTTTGCAATCGGAATACCGGTATGTATATATATTTTCAAATACGATATAAACACAAGTTTACTTATATCGAGCATGTTTGCAACTCACACATTGGTTGCTTATCCGATTGTAAGTAAAATGGGAGTTTCTAAAAATCAGGCAGTTGCGGTTACCGTCGGAGGAACTATTTTAACCGATACGGCTGTTCTTATTTTGCTTGCAATTATTACAAAAAATCATCAAGGAAATTTGAATAACGAGTTTTGGCTGAGTTTAGGTATTTCGCTTATCGTATTTTCGGCAATAATGTTTTTGATTGTTCCACGTGTATCGCAATGGTTTTTTAAAAAATTGGAAAGCGAAAAACATGCACATTATATATATGTATTGTCGGTTGTTTTTTTCTCGGCGTTTTTGGCCGAAATTGCCGGAATTGAATCAATTATAGGCGCTTTTATTGCCGGATTGGTTCTTAATAAACTTATTCCACATTCGTCGGCATTAATGAATCGAATTGATTTTATCGGAAACTCGTTATTTATTCCTTTCTTTTTAATTTCGGTGGGAATGCTTGTAGACGTGAGCGTAATAATGCACGGACCGGAAACACTTATTTTGGCCGGAATTTTAACAGCTGTTGCACTTTTTACAAAATGGTCGGCTGCATTTTTGGTTCAAATAATTTTCAAATATACAAAAGCTCAACGACAGCTGATTTTCGGATTAAGCAGTTCACGTGCCGCTGCCACTCTTGCCGTAATTTTGGTTGGATATAAAGCTCAAATTGTTGACGATAAAGTGCTTAATGCTACATTTATATTAATTCTTATCACTTGTATTGTAGCTTCGTTTGTTTCGGAAAAAGCATCGATTAAAATTTTGCTCGACAACGACAGCAACGATATTGTTTCGGAAAAGCTGACGAACTTCAGCGATGAGCACATTCTTATTCCTGCCGCATCGCAAAAAAATTTAGAAAAGCTAATTGAACTTTCGTTACTTATTAAAGATAAAAAATCGGCAAATCCGGTAACTATTTTGTCGGTTGTTCCTAATAACGAACAAGCCGAAATAAACATAATTAATACCAGAAAAAAACTTGAAACTTTCGTTAAACAAGGCGCTGCTTCCGAAATAAATATTAGTATTATCACAACAATAGACCACAACGAAGCTAACGGAATCGCTCGTATTTCAAGAGAAATAATGTCGGACGTTTTAGTTATGGAATGGCCTGATAAATCAGGGTTTTTCGATAAAATTTTTGGCGAAAAAATTTATTCGGTCGTAAATAATGTAGATAAAAATATTTTTATATGTAAAATTTCAAAACCGCTGGTTTCCATAAAAAAAGTATCTGTTATTTCGCCGCCGTTTGCAGAACGAGAAAACGGATTTATTACTTGGGTTCAAAAATTGGTAAAATTTTCTAAAGAACTCGGAATTTCGGTTGTACATTTCGGAAACGATAAAACTCAGGAAGTTATTAAATTATATATAGAAAAATCTAAATCTTCGGTTTCGTTTTCGTATAAAAACTTAGAAAGTGTCGAAGATTTTTTGGTTATTTCCGGAGAAATTCATCACGACGATTTAATTGTTCTTACTTCTGCTCGTAAAAATTCTATTTCTTATAATCCGTTTTTAGAAAATATGCCTTCAAAAATAGAAAAATATTTCGCTAAAAACAGCATTGTGGTTATATTTCCCCAACAATTCGGAAATAACATTTTTAACGAAATTTATGACGACTTTTCTACCGAAACACTTTCAAAAGGCATTGAAAAAATCAGTAAAGGAATTGGCAATATTTTTACCGGAAAGAAAAAATAAATTTAAGCTTTAATTATACCAAAAAAATTTATTTTATTTTAAAATCAACAAAATTTGAAATATTACTTTCCGAAAAAATAATTTTATCAACTCTTGCACTCGAAGGTCCTTTTGTGCACCATAAATAAAATTGATCAAGAATTTCTTCTTCGGCTTCGGCTTCAATGTAAACGGAGCCGTCTTGCATGTTTTTTACAAATCCTGAAACTCTTAATTCAATTGCTTTTTGTTTTGTAAAATATCTAAAGGCAACACCTTGAACTCTTCCGTAAATATTTATATTGTAATGTTTTATCATTCCGTCAGGAAATTCATTTATCAATTTAAAATTCAAATATATCAATATAATAGTTAAAAATTGAATAAAAATTCATAAATTGAATA
>DZBS01000002.1:75675-80840 GCA_022729995.1 Draconibacterium orientale
AAATTGAATAAAAATTCATAAATTGAATATTTATCCTAAAAACGAAAAATCATGCTAAAACTTTACAAACTAACAACATTTTTGCTGATATTCGGATTAACAAATTCGGTTTTTTCGCAAAATAATCCGACAGACATATTTTCGGGAAAAGAAACATCAACAACACTTGCCGGAACATACACCGTTGGCTCTACAACAAACGGAGATAATTTTAATTCTATATTCGAAGCAGTAACTAATTTAATAGCTTTTGGTGCTTCCGAACCTGTAATTTTTGAAATAAGCGAATATTATTCTTCTGTAAACGAAACATTTCCGATTGATATTACCGCTTATACCGGAAATTCTGCCGTTAACACTCTGACAATTAAAGTTAAACCGAATATTACTGCCGAAATAACCGGTTCTACAGGCGACGATTACAAAGGTCTTTTTCATGTAATTGCTCCAAATGTTACAATCGACGGTTCCAATAACGGAGATAATACAAGAAATCTTACAATCACAAACACTTCAACTAAAATTGCTTACGGTGTATTTCTTGACGGAGACAATTGCAATCTGAAAAATTGTAATATTTCAACAACAAATTTAATTAACAATTATGCCGTTTATGCCCACACAAATAATACAAACATCAGCTACAACAATATTACTTCCGGAGAACAGGGAATTAATGTAACGGGACAAAATGTTTATATCGGACATAATACAATCAACTCTGTATTTAAGATTGGTATAAATTGTTATGCTGTTGATAATCCGATTGTTGAATATAACACTATTTCAAATATTATGTTAAATACAAATGATATTTGTAGCGGAATAAAACTTTCAATTGTTCAAGGAACAAGCTTTGTTAACAATAACAAAATAAGCAATATCAAAGGAATTGTTTCGCAATCTGTTGCTTATGGAATTTCAATATCGGGATTTTATAACGGAACAATGAATATTGCAAATAATACAATTTCAAATATTGCTTCCGGACAATTTACCGGCAGTTTTCCGGCCGGAATGTATTTTTCAAACCCCGACGAAACCGGCGTTTTGAAAATTTCTTATAACACAATTTATATGCCTCAAGATGATGTTTACGGAATAGATAAAATATCGGCTGTAAATTATTCTTCGGGAATTTATATTGACGCCGGAATAAAATATCAACTCAGAAATAACATAATTCACAACGAGTTAGGTGCAAGAACTACAAAAATAATAATATCAACATCAAATTATGCAATATATGCTTCCGGAACTGCAAATCCTTTTTCATTTTCAAACAATAATTTATTTTTCGCAGGCGGAAATGTCGATTATTCTTCTACTGCAAGAGCAAACAACACAAATATGAATTTATTGGAATGGCAAACATGGTCAACATTTGACAATAATTCTTATTTTGAAAATTCACTTTTAAACATAGACCTTTTCCCTACAAATTGTTCACAAGCAATTGCACAAGGTTTATATATTGATGAAATTTTACTTGATATTGAAAACGCAGAAAGAGATTTAATGTATCCAACAATTGGAGCTTATGAATTTGCCGGAATTCAGGCACAAGATATTTCTTATACTGTATCGGGCAAAGGCTCAGGAACATTAAGTTGGACAAGCGGAAACGGTTGCAGCAAAGCTGTATTTGTAAAAGCCGGAAACGTTTTACCTGAATTCCCCGCACCTGTTAACGGAATTTCATATATTGCCGACGGCTCATTCGGCGCAGGCGACCAATTGGGAACAAGCGGTTGGTATTGTGTTTACGACGGTGAAGACAATAATTTTGCGATTTCAAATATCGACGGTGAATATACTGTAATGGTTTGCGAATATTGGGGAAATCCCGGAAATATTGTTTATAATTTAACAGAAGCAAGCAACAATCCGCGAACTTTCAATTCGGCTTTAAATATTGAAAACATATCCAATAATATAGATATTTATCCAAATCCGGCGAACGATTTTATTTTTATAAGAAATTTGGAAAACATTAAATCAATTTCTATTTCAGATATTTCGGGAAAAATTATTAGTGAAAATGAATATAAAAATTCAAATGAAATTTCTATTGATATTTCAAAAATGGCTAAAGGAATATATTTTATAAAACTTACTGATAATAAAAATATATTTACCAAGAAAATTATTAAAATCTAAAAAAAGGCTTTCTAAAAAGAGAGAAATATTAATTAAAATGAATACCCATTTTTGAAAATCAGTATTCGGTTTACAGTCGGCAGTTGGCAGTAGGCAGTAATTTGTTAATTATTTTACAATTACTGATTACTGAAGACTGCCTACTGAAGACTGATTTTAACATAATATATTGAAAACGCATTACTTTTTTAATCAGTCTCAATATTTTATTTATGTGAATTCCGGTTTAGAAATTCCTTGTTTTTCAAAGTACTTGGCCTTTCTTTTTTCGTCCAAATCTTTAGAATATTCATCATAAATTTCTCTTAATTGCTGATGAAAAAATACTTCTTCTTTAGATTCAATTTCATCTAAATCAACAACAACTTGCGTTTCGTCTACAATCGGCGGCAATTCAATTTCTTCTCCAAACCTTCTGTTTCTGAGCATAACACGCAAACCTTGAACAAGTTTTTCCAAATCGTTTGCACAAGCCGGCGGAATTTTTAGCGAAGGAATTTCGGTAATCACAGTGTGCGAATCGCCCGACATATTTGTGAGCATAAACACTTTAGACATTCCAATGCTTTGCTCGGGATTATCAATAAATTTTTTATCAACTTCAATATAATCATTTCTTACAGAAGAAATATCGTCGAAAAAATATTCGTTAGTTCTTTCGTCAAAAATCCTGTTTTCGAGCCAATGATAAGCACAAGAATAAAAACTTATAAATTTTTCGGTAACAACAAGAATTTGAACAACCCAAACCGAATATGCAAAACCCTCTTCGTCGCCCAACCTGCGAATTATTTTTTCGGGTTCAATTCCCGGATATTGCCAATAAACAGGGTATGGAACAATAATAATATTTTCGTCGCGTAATTTACTTGCGTTAATTTTAAGTTGGTCTAAAGCACGTTGTTTAACAGTTTCGTGAATATCTTCCAAAAACCAAAAATCAATATCTCCGTCGGAAGGACGAGAATAAAAAATCTTTTTTAGAAAAAAAAATGGTCTTAACCAAAGCCAAAAAGAAAAAACTCCAACAATAATAAAAACCGTTGCAACCAAGTCAACATTAGTGAAAACGCTTATATATTGCATGTAAAAAAGCAGAAACCCAAGAGCTAAAAAACCGGTTCCAAATTTTGCACTTCTTTGTAACGAAGGATATTCTACTTCAAAAATTTTGAAATAGTTATTAATCATTTTATTTTTATCAACAGACATTCTGACAAAATTATAGGGGTAAAACTTTCCAAAGTTAAGAATAATTTACTAATTGACAAAGTCTTATGTTATGATGTTGCGAACAAATATATAAAATTCAAAAAAAAAATCAATTTAAAAATGAGATTTCAAAAGATTTTTCTTACTTTGTATTGATAATTAGCCAAAATGAAAACCATATTACACATAGGAAATTACGTATTTTTGATGCTTCGAGTTTTTAAAAAGCCCGAAAAAACAAAGATTTTTATTAATAATATTTTGTTTGAAATAGAAAAACTCGGGATCCAATCTATCGGAATTGTGTTCATAATTTCGATATTTATGGGTGCTGTAATTACTTTGCAAACAGCTTATAATATTGAAGTTTCGTTTGTTCCATTATATTTAATCGGACTAACGGCGAGAGATTCAATGTTTTTAGAATTTTCATCGACAATTGTAGGATTGATACTCGCCGGAAAAGCCGGAGCAAATATTGCTTCCGAAATTGGCACAATGCGAATGCGCGAACAAATTGATGCTCTTGAAATTATGGGAATAAACTCTGCAAATCATTTAATTTTACCAAAAATAATTGCAGCAATGTTTTCGTTTCCGCTTTTAACAATTTTTAGTATGTTTATTGGAATTGGAGGCGGATATGTTGCCACATTACTAACAAATGCCGTTCCTCCGGGCGAATATCTTTACGGAATTCATTATTATTTTATTCCGTTTTATATAACATATTCGTTAATAAAAGCCGTAATTTTTGCTTTTATTATTACAACAGTTCCTGCATATCACGGATATTACGTAGAAGGCGGCGCTCTCGAAGTTGGTAGAGCAAGCACACGTGCAGTGGTTTTCAGTAGTATTCTTATTTTGCTGTTTAATGTTATTTTAACTCAACTTTTGCTTGCATGATAGAACTAAAAAACATATCAAAATCATTTGGCGACGATCATGTTTTAAAAGATGTTTCATTAACATTTGATGAAGGAAAAACAAATTTAATAATCGGGCAAAGCGGTTCCGGAAAAACTGTTCTTCTAAAAACAATTATCGGATTACATCAACCCGATAAAGGACAAGTAATTTACGATGACAGAATATTTTCCGAAATGAATAATTTCGATAAAAAAGAAGTAAGACGAGATATTGGCATGGTATTTCAAGGCGGTGCATTATTTGATTCGTCAACTGTTTTGGAAAATATAATGTTTCCTTTGCAAGTTTTTTCGGAAATTTCAAAAAAAGAAATGCTCGAAAGAGCAGAATTTTGCTTAAGAAGAGTAAACTTAGAACCCGACAAAGTTTCAAAATTATATCCGTCGGAAACAAGCGGCGGAATGCAAAAACGTATTGCAATTGCACGAGCAATTGTTTTAAATCCGAAATATCTTTTTTTTGATGAACCAAATTCCGGTCTCGACCCAAAAAATGCAATTGTAATTGATAATCTTATAAAAGAAATAACCATAGAATTTAATACTGTTACCGTAATAAACACTCACGACATGAATTCTGTTGCCGAAATTGGCGACAAAATTGCATTTATTTATAAAGGCGAAAAATGGTGGGTTGGCACAAAAGAAGAAATTTTTAATACCGACAACGAAGAATTAAACGATTTTGTTTTTGCAACCGAACTTATGAGAAATATTAGAGATTTGAAAAATAAATAATTTAAAAATATTTATTATTCATTAATCTAAAAAATCTTAACTTTGTATAAATTCAGTCTAAAATTGTAATTTAAAATATAAAAATATGCGTAGTGTTAGAGCTATTTATGAAGGTAATAATAT
>DZBS01000134.1 GCA_022729995.1 Draconibacterium orientale
CCGAAAGAACAAGCAGAATATCAAACCAAATTGTTCCGGATATTAAAAAGACATATAAAATTGTAAAGTCAATATCAAAATCCGGAAAAGAGCAAAGTATAAGCGCATCGCAAATAAACAATTCTGTTCAGCAAATAAACAGAGCAACACAGCAATTAGCCGAAATTTCGCAAAATTTATCTTTAAATTCAGTTGAACTTAACAATTTTTCTAAAATACTAAAGGAAAATATCAGCTATTTTAAAGAAAATACAAGCGAAAACTTCGATACTAATTCACTATATACAGATGAAAAAACAGTTGAAAACCAAGAATTATTACCGGGAGAAATTTCTTTAGGCGATTTTCACGAAGTATCATATAAAGAAAATTCTTCTAACATTAAAGGTGTCGAAATTGATTTACCTGATTCTGATGATGACGGATTTGAAAATTTTTAAGAAAAAATATATTTGAAAAATATGAGAGAAAGAGGCTTGTTTAAACATGTAACCATTACTCAAAGAGTTTTAAGAATTCAAATATTGATATTTGCTTTTTTTGTTTCAATATTGCTGTATACTTTTATTAGTGTAAACGAAGGAGTAGTTAGTATTATTAAAACTGTTGAACAAAATAAAAAGATTTCATTGCTGTCTGAAGCCTACAGTTCTCATTTAAATCAAATAAATTATATCTCAAATAAATTAATTGAAAACAAAAATGATAAAATAGAAGTAAATACAAAAAAATGTGAACTTGGAGAATTCCTTAAAAATAAAGAAATTATAAATTATTTTAAAAATTCCGAATTGAATTTTAAAACCTTTGAATTGATAAGAAGCCGACACGATAGTTTGAAAAAATATGTTGATATTCTTATTATTGAAAAAGATAAACAGAAAAAAGTTGACATTTATAATTCAAAAATAGCTCCGGCCGCACAATTGTTGGATAAATCAATAGTAAGCTTAATAAAATCAGCACCCGAAACAGATATTATTGAAATTTCATTAGTAAAAGAAAAAAAGTCAAGAATAGTTATAGCAATTGCATTTATATTTTTTATAATACTAATTGTATTTTTAACATATTATTTAATAATTAGAATACTGTCGCCAATAAAAAAATTAAAGAATTTTGCATTGCAAATTGCAGAAGGCGATTTATCAAAAACTGTTTTAGTTGAAGGAAAAGATGAATTTTCGGAGCTTACGGAAACAATTAACCAAATGGTAATTCAGTTTCAAAATGCAATTGAAGGAATTTCCGAAGGCGTAAACAGTTTTGTGCAAGTTAGCGAAAAAATGAAAAGCAACTCAATAACCTTGTCGCAAGGAGCAACAGAACAAGCAGCATCCGTTGAACAAGTTTCGGCAACAATGGAAGAAATGATGGCAAATATTGAGCAAAATACAAATAATGCAACAGCAACAGAAGAAATAGCATTTAACGTAACCGAAGATGCGGAAAACGGAAGAGAAGACATGAAAAAATCCGGAGTAATGCTAAAAAATATTGCCGAAAAAATCAGTATAATTTCAGACATTTCATTTCAAACAAATATACTTTCATTAAATGCGTCGATAGAAGCAGCACGAGCAGGAAAATACGGAAAAGGATTTGCCGCTGTTGCTCAGGAAGTTGGGTTTCTTGCCGAAAAAAGCAAAGATTCTGCTTTTGAAATTGAAGATTTGTCGGTTAACAGTATAAAAATTGCCGAAAATTCTACAGAATTGTTGGAAAAATTAGTAGAAGATATTAAAAAAACATACGATTTAATTGTTAGCATTACAACATCAAGCAACGAGCAAAAAGACGGTGCAGAACAAATAAATTTATCAATTCAAGAATTAAATAATGTAACACAGCAAAATGCAGTTGCAGCCGAAAAATTGGCAAACTTTGCGGAAGAATTAGCTTCAAGTGCTGAAATGGTAAGGGAAATGGTAATGTTTTTCAAATTAGATTAAAACTTTTAAGAAACTTATACTAAAAATATAATAAACATTTAATAACAAATGATAAAATTGAATATACGAAATAGGCTTACAATCTCAATTTTAGGACTTTTTATCTTAATTTATGTTACTTCTGTTGGCTATGTTATATACAGAATGTATGCAAGGAATATTGCGGATGCCGAAACAATTGTTAATGCAAATGCAAGAGAATTGTCAAACTCAATACAGAATGAGATTAGTAAAAATATATATATTACCAGAGGACTTGCAAGTGCATTCGAAACAAGAGACAAATTTCCCGAAAATATAAAAAATGATTTTCAACTTATATTACTTAAAAAAGCCTTAGAAGATAATCCTGCACTTTTATCAACCTTTATGAGTCGGCAACTTTTTACTTTCGACCCAAATTGGAAACATGAATACGGCAGATTAAGGCAAACATATTTTTACAAAGACGGAAAAATTGAATTTGAAACAGGAATAGTTGAAAAAGACGGCGAAAAAATTGGCTCAAACTACGAATACGGACACAGAACCAACAAAGAATATATAACTGAACCATATTGGTATTCATATAACGAAGGTGATTCAATTTTAATGACAAGTATTTGTATACCTGTTAAAAAAGACGGAAAATATCAAGGAATGGCCGGAACGGATATTTCTTTATCATACTTAAAAAAGTTAATCAGCGGAGATCAAAGCGGATTTAATCAATCAAGCTTCATTTTATCTAATGCCGTAACATATATTTATGATGTTAATGAAAGAAAAATAGGAAAATCAATAAACGAAACCGACAAAAAATTAGATTCGCTATTTGAAATATCCGAAAATGTAAAACAAGGCAAAAGCAAATCTTTTTATTACAAAGATACAATTGATAATAAAAAATATTTTTATTCATTACAATCAATAAACTTTGGCGGAGAATATTTTCCTTGGGCAATTGGAGTAAAAGTTCCTCGAAATGTTGTTTTGGCAGAAGCTAAATCAATTTTAGGTCGGTCAATTTTTTCGGGTGTTTTGGCACTAATAATTTTTATTGTTGCAATTTATTTCTTTGCAAATTCAATAACCAAACCAATAAAAAGAATAGTTGAATTCTCAGGCGAAATTGCCAAAGGAAACTTAAAAACCAAGCTGAATCTTGTTTCAAATACAACAGAGTTTACAGATTTACAAGAGCATTTGGAATCAATGGCTTTAAATCTTTTAACCATAATAAATAAAGTTAAAACAACTGCAAATACAATAAACGAAAACAGTGTTTTTATGCGAAAAATTTCCGACGATGTATTGAACGGAACCGGACAACAAGCCGCATCGGCAGAAGAAGTTTCAGCATCAATGGAACAAATGATTGCAATGATAGAACAAAACACGCAAAATGCAAACAGAACAGCCGATATTGCAATAAAATCTGCCGAATTAATTAATGAATCGGAACAAAACGTTAGAAAAACTGCCGAGTTAATGTCGCAAATTGACAATAAAATTGAAGAACTTAACGAAATTGCATTTCAAGTAAATTTATTGTCATTAAATACTGCAATTGAAGCATCACATGCCGGAGAATATGGAAAAGGATTTTCTGTTGTGGCAAAAGAAGTTAGAAAGCTTGCACAAAAATCAAAAAATACAGCAAAAGAAATTGGAATACTTTCAACCGAAAGTGTTTATATGTCGAAAAAATCGGTAAATTTTTTACAAGAAATAATACCCGAAATAGAACAAACAGCTTATTTGGTAAAAGACATTTCAGTTTCCGGAAAAGAACAAAACAATGGAGCTCATCAAGTGAACGGAGCAATTTCAAGTCTAAATATAGTAATACAACAAAATTCTTCAAATGCTGATCAAATGCTCACTAATTCCAAAAAGTTTGAAGTGTTGGCAAAAGAATTTACCGATTTGATTTCATTTTTTAGAACATAACATAAATTAACAAAATAGTTTACTCGAATACCTAAAATATATAATATGAAACATCCAAGAGCTTTTCACATACAAAAGAATGATTAATTAGGATGTTCCTAAGTGACCTTTAAAATCAATTTAAATAAAAACACATGAAACGAAAATTTTCTTTAGGACTTAAGTTGAATCTACCCATTTTATTAACAGTATTCCTTATGGGAATAGTGTTTTTTATAATAATGAAACAGGTATGGCAAAAAAATGTATATTATCAAACAGACAGCAATGCTCAACTGATTATACAAAATTTCAACAGCAATATAGAATCTTCTTCAAAATCGATGCTTTTAATTTCAAGCTCTTTGGCAATTATGTCTGAAGTAGAAACGGCATTTAGTTTTGAGAACGATAGAGATAAAAAGGAATATCTTAATAAAAATATAGCCGAAAAAATACTCAAACTAAAGCATGATGCACTTCAAAACGCAGATTTTGAAGTAAAATTTATTTCTAAAGAAAAAAATGTAATTTGGTATTCGGCAGATTCAGAACTGACATCAAAATCAGAAAATGATTTAATTTCTATCGGGCAGTTAAATGCAATAGAAAATGAAAAAAAATATCATGGAATAGAAATTGAAGACGACGGAATTTATGTCGAAGGAATTTCGCCTGTTTATTCTCAAGGAAAATTTGTAGGTATTGTTGAAGTAAAAATTACTCTAAAAGAATTAATCGAGAAAAACAATTCAAATAGTCAAAACAGCTTTTTGATTTTGGTCGACAGCACAAATCTTTTAAATAATAAAAATTTTAAAGAAAATGCAGTAGTAGGAAATTATAAAATTCTTAACTCAACAAAAAGTATTAAAATTTCTAAAGGATTGGCAAACGGAATAAATAGTGTAAATACAGATTCAATAAGTCATTTTGAAGATAAATCTGAAAACAAAGTGTGCTTTATTTTTCCAATCAACAACATAGAATCCAAGCAGAAAGTTGCTGTCGGTTATTTATCTTTTAGTGATAATTTAATAAAGAATAAATATGCAAGCCTTCAAAATATTTTAGTTTATTTACCATTTGGAGCAATAATATTAATGTTTTTGGTAATTTATTTTATCTGGCATTTAGGAATAAGCATTCCAATGTCTAATATTAACGAAGATCTTAAAATAATTGCAGGCGGAAACCTTCTTCATAAAATATCATACAATAAAAAAGATGAATTAGGAAAACTTGCATACCAACTTACCAAAACATTCGAGAAAATTAGCGAAGTTTTAATATCAGTAAACAACGCATATTCAAATTTAAGAAGAGCAAGCGAACATTTAAACTACACATCGCAAGACGTTTCACAAGGAGCTTCCGAGCAAGCAGCTTCCGTAGAAGAAGTTTCGGCATCAATGGAAGAAATGTCGGCAAACATCGAACAAAATGTTGATAATGCAAAAAAGACAGAAAAAGAAGTATATCTCGCAGCAGCATCTGTTTATGAAGGAAATAAAATTGTAGGAAGAACGGCAGATTTAATTAAATTAATAGCCGAAAGAATAACTATAATAAACGAAATAGCAAAACAAACAAACATTTTAGCACTAAATGCATCGGTAGAGGCTGCATCTGCCGGCGAATTCGGAAAAGGATTTTCTGTAATTGCAAAAGAAATCCGACAATTAGCAGAAGACAGCAGATTAGCAGCAATTGAAATAGAAGATGCAACAGTTGAAGGAGTTACAAGTGCCGAAAAAGCAAGCAATTCACTTGCCGAAATCGTTAAACAAATGGAAAATTCTTCCGAAATGATAAAACAAATAGTTGTAGCAAGTGAAGAACAAAAAAACGGAGTTGACCAAGTAACAGGCGGATTAGACCAATTAAACAAAATTACTCAACAAAATGCAGCTGTTGCCGAAGAAATGGCAACAAGCTCCGAAGAACTTGCAAGCCAATCCGAATCTCTGGCCGAAAGTATCAGCTCTTATTTGTTTATAGGCAAAGAAAAAGAATTGGAAGAAATTAAGAAAGTAAAAAATGAACTTAAGCATGAAGATGATGAAAATTTTAGAGTTTTTCAAGAAACAAAGCTCATAAGTTTTGATAACAATAAAAGTAAAATTGATGCAGATTCCGGATTTGAAATTAATCTGGGACGAGAATCGTTAGACGATGATGATTTTGAAAGATTTTAATTTTTATGGACGACAAAAATAACGATATTAACAGAAATGAATTGCATAAAATTTACGATGCAAAACTTAGCGATGCAGACTTTTCAAGATTAAGTAAATTTATTCAGGGAGAATACGGAATTAAAATGCCGCCCGAAAAAAAAATAATGTTACAAAGCAGGCTTCAAAAAAGATTAAGAGCATTGGGAATGGTATCATATTCAGATTATGTGAATTATGTTTTCGACGGAAAAAACACCGAAGAAATAATTCACATGATAGACGTTGTATCAACAAATAAAACCGATTTTTTTAGAGAACCTGTACATTTTGATTATCTTAAAAATAAAATACTTCCCGAATTTAAAAGTAAAGCTTCGGGAAATTTTAATATTTGGAGCGCAGGATGCTCCAGCGGAGCAGAACCATACACAATTGCAATGGTTTGCGAAGATTTTAAAAGAGCAAATAATGATTTTTCTTATAACATTTTTGCCACCGATATATCTACAAGAATGCTCAAAAAGGCAATAAATGCAATATATCCCGTTAGCGAAATAGATGTAATTTCATTAGATTTAAAAAAGAAATATCTTTTAAAAAGTAAGAATCCTAATGAAAACGTTGTTCGTATTGTGCCGGAATTAAGACAAAAACTAAAATTCGGAAGACTAAATTTTATGGACGACGAATATCATGTAAATCAGATGTTTGATTTAATTTTCTGTAGAAACGTATTAATATATTTCGACAGAGAAAATCAAGAAAAAGTTATAAATAATCTTTGTAAAAATTTAAAACCCGACGGATATTTTCTGTTAGGACACTCTGAATCTATTACGGGAATTAATGTCCCGCTTAAACACATTCAACCTACAATTTTTCAAAAACTGAAATAACAGTAAAAAAAAATGAGCGAAATTAAAATTACAGACGAACTTTTGCTGAATGAATTAACAAAAAGATTCGACGAAAAAGAAAAAGCGATTAACGAACTTAAAAGTATAACCGACGAATTAAAAGAAGTTAACGCTAAACTTACAGCTTCAGAACAACTTAAAAGCCATTTCATTGCAAATATTAACAATGAAATAATAAATCCGTTTGCTTCAGTTCTGGGTTTATCAAGATCTATTCTCGAAGTGAAAGAAAACGATTGGGAAAAAGCCAAATATATGGCTCGATTAATATTTGTTGAGGCTCATAACTTAGATTTTCAATTGAAAAATATTTTTGCTGCAGCAGAAATTGAAGCCGGAAGAATTTATCCTCAAATATCAAACGTTGATATCGCAAATTTGATTAAAGGTGTTTTGGAAGATTTTGAAAACGACTTTAAATCAAAAAAACTTACTCCGGAAATTATTAACAATGTAAATATTGAACAAGGAAAATTTATTTTTCATACCGACCCCGAAAAATTAAAACTTATACTTTCAAATCTTATAAGTAATGCAATAAAATTTAGCAAAGGAGCAAAAGTTGTAATTACATTCAGCCAGCAAGAAAACAGCACATTAGTTATATCTGTCAGAGATTTCGGAATTGGAATATCCGAGCATAATAAAGAAATTATTTTCGACAGATTCACTCGAATAGATACCGGAATAAATTCACTTAATCGCGGTCACGGATTAGGGCTTTCTGTTGTTAAAGCATTTCTCGAACTTTTTGGAGGAGATATTAAAATTGAAAGTAAAATAGGAGAAGGCTCTCTTTTTACAATATTTGTTCCTATACCTGATGAAATTACCGATATCGACGGTTATTCATCTGAAGGAAACGAAGTCTTTTTCATGGATGAAACTGAACTATTTTAGAGTTAAAGAGGCAAAGAAAATTATTTATGAAAAAACTCTTTTTATACCCGGCAGCTCTATATGCAGAAAAGGAAGCTACAGAAATTGTAACAATACTTGGCTCTTGCGTTTCTGTTTGCCTTTGTGATAATGTTTTAAACACAGGAGGAATAAACCATTTTATGCTTCCTTTATGGAACGGTCAAGGACTTGCATCTCCAAGATACGGAAATATAGCTATAGAAAAACTTCTTGAAAAGATGTTGTATTTAGGAAGCGATATAAAAAATATTAAAGCCAAAGTTTTTGGCGGTGCCGAAGTTTTAGAAACAGAAACAATAAATTTTAATATTGGAAAACGCAATATCGAATTGGCTTTTAACACATTAGTAGAACTTAAAATACCTGTTATAAGTTCTAGTGTTGGAGGAAAATTCGGTAGAAAAATACTCTTCTTTTCAGATACCGGAGAAGTAAGATTAAAATATGTAGGCAAAACTAATTTAAATTCGAACACGTGAGAAAGTTTATCAATGTATTAATAGTTGACGACTCACCTATAGTGCGTGATGTCCTCACACGTATTCTTAACGCAGACGAACAAATTAACGTAATAGCTGCCGTTGAAGATCCTT
>DZBS01000135.1 GCA_022729995.1 Draconibacterium orientale
GCCGACCAGCTGATTACAAATCAGCTGCTCTGGCCAACTGAGCTACACCGGCAAAAATATTTTATATATATTAAGAACTTTTTTTAAACACACCGATTTCGTTTTTTAAATCGGTGTGCAAATGTATTGAAATAATTTTTACCGCAAAAAATTTTTTCAATTTTTTTTAAAAATATTTTATTCTTTCTTTTTTTCTTTAAATTTCTTGATTTGTTTTTCGATTGCTTCGATGGCTAAATCGACTGATTCTTCAAAGGTTTTCGCAATTTTATCTGCAAAAAGCTCGGCTCCGGGAACATCAAGAATTATTTTTGCTTCTTTATTATCGGTACCTTTACTTTTTGATCTGTCCAATGTAAGAATTACTTCGGAGCTGATAATTCCTTCAAAAAATTTTTCGAGTTTATTTACTTTGTTTTCTACAAAATCGACTAATTTTTTGTCTGCGTCAAAATTTACTGTTGATAATTTTATTTGCATAGCCTTCTATTTTTGTGCTCTTGGATGAGCTTGTTTATATATTTTTGTTAACTTTTCAAAAGTATTATGTGTGTATATTTGTGTTGCCGATAAATTGGCATGTCCTAAGAGTTCTTTTACTGCGTTAATATCTGCGCCGTTGTTAAGCATTTGTGTTGCATAAGTATGTCTTAATATATGCGGGCTTGTTTTGGAAAGTGTGCTTATTGAACTAATATATTTTTTAACAATCCTGTATATTAAGTTTGGATATGCTTTTTCTCCCTTTTTTGTAATAATTAAAAATTCCGAATTAAAATTTAACGCGTATAATTCATCTCTGTATTTCAAAATTGTTTCATCTAATCCTGAAGGATACGGAATTATTCGCTGTTTATTTCTTTTTCCGGTAACTTTTATAGTTTTTTTTTCAGTATCAATATCTCTTGTCTTAAGATTTATTAACTCTTCGCGTCTAATTCCGGTGCAATATAATATCTCTACAATAAGTTTGTCTCTATATCCTTCAAAATTATCTTCAAAAAGTTCTTCTCCTAATAAATTATCGGTATCTTGATTGGATAAAAACTCCGGTAGTTTTTTTTTAGTTTTAAGTCTTATTATTTTTTCGACAGGATTTATATCAACAATTTTTTCTTTTAGAAGATATTTGTAAAAAGATTTTAGTGATGATATTTTCCTATTAATTGAATTAGAAGAATTCATTTTTTCGGATAAATCAACAATCCATTTACGTATTATTTTGAAATCGGTAACAATTTCATTTTCTGACGAAATGTGATTGTTATTGACACAAAAAAAAGTAAACGCTTCAATATCTGAGGCATAAGAATTTACTGTATTTTTTGAGAATCTTTTTTGAAATTCCAAGTATTTCAGAAATTCGTTTTTATGCATCAAGAAATTATTGACAGGTTTACAATATTAATTTTTATTTCCTGATTAGGGATAATAATGCAGGAACATAAAAAAATTCCTGCATATTAGAAATATAAGATATTATCCTTCTCTTTCAACTCTTTTAAGCTGCTCAACATAAACAGCTTTAATCATTTGTGCTCTGTCTGTTACAGAGGGTTTTTCAAATGCTTGACGATATCTTACTTCTTTAAGAATACCGGTTTTTTCAAATTTTCTTTTGAATCTTTTTAATGCTCTTTCGATGCTTTCGCCTTCTTTAACAGGTACTTTGATCATAAATTATTTATTTAGTATTATAATTATTATATTTTTCTTTACTCTTCGTTTGAAAGTGCAAAATTAATAATTAGTATAAAAGTAGCAAATTATTTTTTATTTTCAAAATTGTTTACGTAAAATAAATATTATTTAACAACTATTCGTTTATAACTTTTCGTGAGATAACAAGTCTTTGTATTTCAGATGTTCCCTCTCCTATTTGTAAGATTCTTTGATCTCTGTAAAATCGTTCAATATCATAATCTTTCATAAGCCCGTATCCGCCGTGAATTTGAACTGCATCGTCGGCAATTTCTTTTGCAATTTCAGAGCAATATAATTTTGCCATGGCTGCTTGTTTTCCAAAATCTTTGTGTTGATCTTTTAAAATGCAGGCTTTGTAAAGAAGAGCTCGAGCCATTTCAACTTTTGTTGCCATATCTGCAATTTTAAAAGAAACGGCTTGGAAATTATGAATATATTTCCCGAATTGTTTTCTTTCTTTTGAGTATTTCACGGCCATTTCAAGAGCTCCTTGTGCTAATCCGAGTCCCATTGCTCCAATGGAAAGTCTTCCGTTATCAAGAGTGCTAAGCATAATTTTTGAACCTTGCCCAATATTTCCTAAAATATTTTCATAAGGCACTTCGCAATTATCAAAATATAATTCTGCAGTATCCGATGCACGCCACATCATTTTATTGTGCATTGGAATTTGTTTAAATCCGGGAGTTCCTTTTTCAACAATAATTGTAGTGAATTCCTTAATTTCTCCTTCGTTTTTGGTTAAAACCTGAGCTGTAACTCCTACAGATACCGGAGAAGCTCCGTTTGTAATAAATATTTTTGAGCCGTTAATTTTCCATTTCCCGTCATTAAGAGTTGCAAAAGATTTTGTTCCTCTTGAATCCGAGCCGGCATCTGCTTCTGTTAATCCGAAAGCCCAAATTGCATTTCCGTTACAAAGTTGCGGTAAATATTTTTGTTTCTGCTCTTCTGTTCCGAAATAATATAATGGTCCGATACCAAGTGAATTATGTGCAGCTAATGTTGCAGACTGAGAACTGTCTATTCTTGCTAATTCTTCAACTGCAATTATGTATGAAAGTGTATCTGAGGCTTGACCACCAAATTTTTCGGGAAGATACATTCCAAATAGTCCCAATTCTCCGATTTTTTTTGTTAATTCAACAGAAAACTGACCTTTCTCGTCTAATTCTTTTGCTAAAGGTTTTATTTCTCTTTCGGCAAAGTCTCTTACCGTATTTCGTATAAGAATTTGTTCTTGATTTAATCCAAAGTTCATAATTTCATTTAGTTTTATAAATTTATTTCCTACAAGCAAAAATATTGCAGGAAATAAACAGATTACAGATAGTTTTCTTTTTTTTTTGGTATCTGTAATTATATAAATATTTTAATGAATTTCCAAATATAAAATCATTAAAATTTATAATAAACTGGATTATTTTACAGTAAGATAAATTTTGGCTTGTTCTAAAGTTGTTTTAGAAATAAGATTTTTTTCGCGTAATTGTTCAATGCTTTTGAAAGGACCGTTTTTATTTCGATATTCGATTATTGAATGTGCAATATTTGCTCTAAAATATGGATGTGCCGACAATTCTCTTTCTTCAATATAATTTATATTAATTTGAATTATTTTTGAATTTGAAATGATTATATCATCGGCAATTTTATCATAATATTCAGGCTTCATTCCGTATATTTCAAGAAGTTGTTCTTTTTTGTAAAATCCGCCGAGAAGTATTCTGTATTTAATAATTTTTTTGGCATTATACATCCAAAAGCCGCCTAATGCAACAAATTCTTCTTCGGAAAGCGAATTTATGTCAACTTTTTTATTAACTAAAACTACCTGATTATTAGAAATATTGGGAATTTTAATAAATGTTTTTATTTCTTGATATTTTTCTTCGCTGATACAATAAATTTTTTTCAAATCATCTTCTTTAAAAATTTTGCCGCCTTTATCGAAATAATTAATAATGCTTTCGGTTTGTTTATCAGAAAAACCTAATTTTTTCCAATTTCCGGGTGTTGATTTATTGGGATTAAAATATAAAGAAGAGTCTTTTTGATTTAAAGAAATTTTTGATTTATAATCTTTAAAATTATCGGCAAAATTGTTTTGATATTTATTTTGATTATTGTTCTCGGGAAGAGTTATATACTCTTTAAGTATTTCAAATTGTTTTTGTCTTATTCCGTAAATTTTTCTAAAATCTTCTTTGTCGGAGAAAACTCCGCCTTTATCTATATAATTTTGAATTGTTGATATTTGTTTTTCTGTAAAACCGAGCTTTTTCCATTCATTTTCACTTGTATTATTTGGATC
The DNA here is from genome assembly GCA_022729995.1 of Draconibacterium orientale. Taxonomy (GTDB): domain Bacteria; phylum Bacteroidota; class Bacteroidia; order Bacteroidales; family JAADGE01; genus DZBS01. The sequence goes on from DZBS01000135.1 coordinate 4,019, forward strand.
GAAATCAAATAATTCAATTGTATCATATCTTTGAATTATATATTTGTCGAGTCTCGATTCATAATTTTCGTCTTCTAAAGGTTCAAGTCCTTTAATAAATTCGGCAACTTCTTTTTCAAACTCGGGGTCATGAACTGGTTCGCGAGGTTTTATAAACTTAACAGAAGCATAAGATATCAACAGAAAAAAAACAATTAAAAATAAAACAGTTATGCCTTTTCTTTCTCCGTTTGAAATAGATAAAAGATCTTTTAAGTCTTCTTTTCGTGACATATTGTTACTAATTTATTTTGTCTTTTTTATTATTCCTTCTTTTAAATCTTTGAAATATTGTGTCATTTCCAATTTAACTTCAGGAGCTAAAACTATTAAACCCAAGATATTTGGAAATGCCATTGAAAGTATCATAAAATCGGAGAAATCGACAACTGCACCCAGACTTGAAGCTGAACCGATAACGATAAATGTTAAAAAAAGAATGTAGTAAATAAATGATATAAGTGTTAAGTTTTTTATAATCTTTCTTTCACCCAAATATCTTCCGAATAAATATTTAAAACCGTTTAATCCGTAGTAAGACCAAGAAATCATTGTGGAGAAAGCGAATAAAAAAACAGCTAAAGACAAAATCCAAGGAAACCAATAGAAAACGGACTCAAACGCTTTTGATGTTAATTCTGTTCCTTGAAGTCCGGCAGCAACTTCGGGAGTATAAAAACCTGTAAAAATTATAACTAAAGCTGTCATTGTGCAAATAACAACTGTGTCGATAAAAGGTTCTAAAAGAGCAACAATTCCTTCTGTAACCGGCTTATCTGTTTTAACTGCAGAGTGAGCAATTGAAGCTGAGCCAATTCCGGCTTCGTTAGAAAAAGAAGCTCGTTGAAAACCAACAATAAGAACACCTATAAATCCGCCTTTCATAGCATCTGCAGAAAAAGCACCGTTAAATATTAATGAAAAAGCATCAAAAGTTTTATCGTAATTCATTCCAATTATTATAAGAGCAGTTCCAACATATAAAATTGCCATAAAAGGAACAATTTTTTCGGTAACTTTTGCAATACTTTTTATTCCTCCAATTACAACAACACCGACTAATACAGCTAAAATTAATCCGTAAAAAGTTCCGTATCCTTGGATTCCCGGAATAACACCGGATAATTGGCTTGCAAATTGAGAAAAAGATTGATTTGCCTGAAACATATTTCCGCCACCGAAAGAACCACCGATAACTAAAATTGCATAAATTACGGCAAGAACTTTTCCTAATCCTCCCATATTTTTATTTTTAAAACCTTTGCTTAAATAATACATCGGACCTCCTGAAACTTGACCGCTTGAGTCGATATTTCTATATTTTACGCCTAAAGTAACTTCGGTAAATTTCGAAGCCATTCCTAAAAGTCCGGCAATTATTAGCCAAAAAGTTGCTCCCGGTCCGCCAAGTGTTATTGCAATTGCAACTCCGGCAATATTTCCTAATCCTACAGTTGCAGATAATGCAGCAGATAACGCCTGAAAATGTGTTACTTCACCTTTGGAATTGGGGTTGTCATATTTTCCTCGTATTAAATCTATTGAATGTTTAAATCCTCTGAAATTTACGAATTTCATTTTAACAGTAAAATATATTGCACCTAAAACCAACCAAACAACAACAAACGGAATATTTCTTGTTTTTTTATCTCCGTTAGGATAAAGAGCCGGCTTTCCGTCGGATGTATATAAAACCGGATCGTAAATGCCTGTAGCCGTGAAAATATCAAACATTAAAACTGAACCTATTGCATCAACAACCGGAACAAAAAAAGAATTAATTTTTTCATCGGAAGATTGTGCCGGAATAGAAAATTCGATTGTTTTGGAAATACCTTTTGAATCGAAAACAGTTACTGTTTGGTTTGTTCCTTCGGTTATTCCTTCGGCAAAAGAAGAATCAATTGAAACAGAATTTAAAGACCATTTATATTTATAAGGAGCATCGCCTCCTGTAATTGTTACTCTTGCATCTCCGTCTTTAATTTTCTTGGATTTATTTCCGGTTTTAATATCAATTTTGATATCTTGACTAAAAGAATTATAAGAGATTAATAAACCAATAAATGCTAAAAAAACTGTTTTTAAATTCATAATCTGTATTTATTTAGTATACAATTGCTTTTCCGGAGGCTTTTACATTTTTATCTTTTATAAGATTAAAGTTATAAATTCCGGATTTTGTCTCATTTTTATTTTTTATATTGATATTTTCAATTCTATCTATTTCATTTCCTTCGTTATCATAAATAATTAAAGTAAAATTATCTTTTGAATAGTTCTCGGATTTTTTGTTGTTTTTTTGTTTATTTTCGGCTCTAATTTTGTTTGAATCATAAACAATTTCGAGTTTTGGTCTTTTTGAGATATTTTCAAAATCAAAAGATGCAAAAACTAACATTCTGTAATATTGAGCTGTTTTTAGAGAAATATTAAATCCGAAAGAATTTTCGGAGTCGGAATACATATCAGCAACAATTTTTGTAACATCAATATCTATAAAATCATAATTTGCACTGTCGGAACCTTGAACAATAATATTATTTTGATTTGAAATTGAAGGTTTATTTTCCCAAGTAATTTCATTTTCGTTCCAATCTTGAATTACTCTCGAAATTACAAAATCGTTTTCGCCGCTAAGTTGCGAATGTTTTTCGTTTCCGTCTGTTGCTCCGAATAAAGATAATTTTGCGCTTATAATATTGATATTTTCAATTTCGGGAAGATTAAATTTGATAAAAGTTTGAACTTCTCCGGGATTGCCGTCCCATGTCCAATAAACAACCTTTAAATATTTTCTGTCGCCAAAATTTCTGTTTTGAACATTTTGAAATCGTTCGCTTGAACCGTAAAGTTTCCAAACAAATGCATCATTTCCTGCATTTGTTTGGGATTGAAGTGTAATTTTCTTTTGAGAAAATACTTGTATTGAAAATAAAAATGTAACAGCTAAAAGAAAGTATGTTTTTTGAATCATATCAAAAAATTAATTTTTAAACAATCTTAGCTGTTGAGCCAATGTTTCTTTTAGTTTTTTTCTTTCAACAATATAATCCAAAAATCCGTGTTCGAGAACGAATTCGGCTCTTTGGAAACCTTCGGGCAAATCTCTTCCTATTGTTTCTCGGATAACTCTCGGTCCTGCAAAACCAATTAATGCTCCGGGTTCAGCTATATTAACATCGCCAAGCATTGCGAAAGAAGCTGTAACTCCGCCGGTTGTCGGGTCGAGTAATAATGAAATGAAAGGTAATTTTGCTTCTGAAAGTTGAGTGAGTTTTGCAGATGTTTTTGCCATTTGCATTAATGAATATGCTGCTTCCATCATTCTTGCTCCGCCGGATTTTGAAATTATCATAAACGGAAATTTATTTTTAATACAATAATCTATTGCTCTTGCAATTTTTTCGCCAACAACAGCTCCCATTGAACCGCCGATAAATTCAAAATTCATTGATGCAACAACTAAATCGAATCCGCCGACTTTGCCGACAACAGTTGTAATTGCGTCTTTAAAACCTGTTTTCTTTTCAACGGCAGCAAGCCTTTCAGTATATTTTTTTGTATCTGTAAAATTTAGAGGATCGGCCGAAGTTAAATTATTAAATAATTCTGTGTATTCTTTGCCGTCGAAAAGTATTTCAAAATATCTTTTGGAAGGAATTCTGTCATGATATCCGCATTCGCAAACGTTTAAGTTTTTTTCATGGTCTTCCATCGGAATAATTTTTTTACATTCCGGACATTTATACCACATTCCTTCTTTTATTTCTTTTTTATCTTTAGTTTCGGTTACAATACCTTGATCAACTCGGCTAAACCAACCTGTATTTTTATCAATCATTTTATTCTTAATTAAGTTTTTATATTAATTTATTAAAGAACTATAAAAGTTCATTTCTGTTAATACAATTCAAATCTTCAAAAGCAATTTTAAGTCTTTCAACCACAGAAACTTCTCCTTCGCGAAGCCAAACTCTCGGGTCGTAATATTTTTTATTCGGCATATCTTCTCCTTCCGGATTTCCTATTTGACCTTGCAAATAATTTCTGTTTTTACTTTCGTATTTTCTAATTCCGTCCCAAAAAGCCCATTGAGTATCTGTATCAATATTCATTTTTATAACACCGTAAGAAACAGCTTCTCTGATTTCGTCGCGTGTTGAGCCTGAGCCTCCGTGAAATACAAAATTTACAGGATTTTTTTCGGTTTTAAATTTATCAATTATAAAATCTTGAGAATTTCTAAGAATTTTTGGAGTAAGTTTTACATTTCCGGGTTTATACACACCGTGAACATTTCCGAAAGATGCGGCAATTGTGAAGTTTTTGCTAATTTTTATAAGATTTTCATAAGCATAAGAAACCTCTTTGGGTTGTGTATATAATTTTGCACTGTCAACATCTTCATTGT
>DZBS01000136.1 GCA_022729995.1 Draconibacterium orientale
TCCACTGAGAATTCCGGCTTTTAAATTAATTTCAATTTTTTGGGTTGGTTTTGAGCTTATTAAATTTATTGAACCGCCAATTGTATTTGCGCCGTATAATATTGACGAATAGCCTTTTGAGACTTCAATTTTTGACAAATCGGAGTTTGCAAATCTTGCCAAATCCACATAACCGTCATAAGGAACATAAATAGGAATTCCGTCGGCAAAAACAGGAACACTTCTAAGGTCGAAACCGCGTAAATATACTGTGCTTTCGTTTCTTGCGCCAACATTACATAATGTTATCGACGGTAAAATATTTACAGAATTTGCAACATCCGAAGAATTGAATTTTTGCATTTCGGATTGATAAATTGCTGTTTTTGTTATGTTTGACGAAATTACAACTTCTCCGAGTTCGTAGGCTTTTGATTTGTTTGTTGTTGTGTCTGTATTTTTTTGGGCTTTTAAATTGCTAAAAAATATAATTGTAATGAATGAAATTAAATAAATTGTTCTCATAAACTTTTGTTTTAATAGAAATAAACTGCGTTATGTTAATTTGTGAATAACGATATTTAAAAAGAAAGCACAATTTATTTTCATTCGTTGTGCTTTCTTGTGAATAACGAGGCAAAGAAAAGTAATATTTATTTCTTTTAAAAACTTTTTTGAATAAAACTAAAGATTTAAAATTTCAGATTGTTGTTTAATGAAAATATCAAAAGCGGTTTTTAATTTATTGTATGCAACAATTACATTATCAGCTTCTTCGGTAACAATTGCAATTCCTCCGTTTTTACCGCCGCGGTTAAGAATTACCAATGGTTTTTCCGACAAATTATTCATTTTATTAATATTTTGCCATGCTTGACGGTATGACATTTTCATTTCGGCAGCAGCTTTTCGTAATGAACCAAGTTCTTTAATTTTTTCGATTAGTTCAATTTTACCTTGACCGGTGAAAGAACAATTTTCTGAATTAATCCAAACTCTGCCTTCAACATTGAATTTTGAATTTGTGTTGGTTTCTTTATCTGTCATATTTTTTTATTTTATTCCAAAAGGAATTTTAATCGAAAGTGCAATATTTCTGCCCGGATTATAATATCCTACTTCTCTTAATGTTGATAAATTATCTATATATTTTTTATCAAAAATGTTATTCGCGTTAATTGCAAACGACAATTTTTGATTTGAGATTTTAATATTTGCACCAATTCCAATGTCAAATATAGAATATCCTTCGGTAATTTCTTCTTCCGGAGCCGGATTATTTTGATTGAAAGCTTTTAATAAATGGATTTTAAAATAGGCATTATTTAAAAATCCAAGATTATTTTTTTCAACACGTAATTCCGAATTTATTTTATTTGCAGGAATATACGGTAAAAAATCTCCGTTTAATTTTTTGCCTGTAACATTCGAGAATGTTGTTTCAAAATGTAACCATTCAAATTCTTTAGGGTGAATATGAAAACCTGTTTCAAACCCAAATAATTTTGCATCGGATTGTAAATATTTATAAATTTTATATCCTTCAAAAGTTGTGTCCAAACTCGGAGAAATATAAATAAAATCGTTCAAAATATTATAAAATCCGGCAAAATCCAATGTAAGATTTGCCGAGTGATAATGAAAACTAAAATCTGTTTCATAAGATTTTTCGGGGGCTAAGTTGCTGTTTCCCAATTCATAACGTGTTTCGTGCAAACCGTTTGACGTTAACTCGGGTAAATTTGGAGTTCTGTATGCAGATGCAAAATTGAAACGAAACAATATTTTTTCCGTTACATTGTAAGTTGCTCCAAATGAACCGCTAAAACTATTGTAATCTCTATTAAGTTCGGGTCTGAAAGTTGTTTCGGAAGGTAAATTTACCGATTCTGTAAAAATGGTTTTAAAATCATATCGAAGTCCGGTTTGAACTTTTAACTTTTCGAAAAATGTTTGTTGCAATAAACTAAATACCGAGTAATTATTGATATTTGCATTTGGCAAAAGTATTACTTCTCGGTTGTTATTGTTTGTGTTAAATTGATTCATTCCTTGAAATCCTATAATATATTCCGATTTTAGCGATGACGGCAAATACAAACGAGTTTCGTAAGTAATTGTTTGTAAAGACATATCAATTGATATTTCGTCTATTCCTTCGGCATGAATTAAATCGGATTTTTGATATGCCGAATTGATTTCCAATTTGAATTTGTTGATAAAAAACTTATTTTGAATTGATATTAAATTGTTATTCAATATCATATAATAAACTTCCTGAATTCGTCCTCTTCCTTGTGAGTTCACAAAATCTATTGCGTCTTCTTCGGCTAATCCTATTTTATAATCACTGAAATCATAAAATAAATTTAACGACATTTTTTTATTATTAAATCCGGTATTAAATTTCAATGAATTTCCCGAAAATCGTGTGTTTGGAACGAAAGTTCCGCCACCTTGCAAATAATCGGAATTTGATTTGTTTCCAATTCTTAATCCTGCATGAAATTTACCTGTTGAACCTTTTATTCCCAAATTATTTGTTATTCCGAGCGAGTTAGAAAAAAGTTGCAAATTATAATCTCCCGATATTTTTCCGATTGATGCAGGTTTTTCTTTTATAAAATCAATTGCACCGCCAATTGCATCGGAGCCGAATAAAAGTGAAGCCGGACCTTTGATAACTTCAACAGTTTCGATACCGAATTCATCAATTCCCAACGGATGATGATCGGAATATTGGTAATTTTCAAATCGAACTCCGTTATTCAAAATTAAAATATCATTCATAGAAAGTCCGCGAATAACGGGTTTTGAAACTCCCGAACCTTTCGAAATCATATCAACTCCGGGAATTTTTGTTAGTATTTCTACAAAGTTTGGAGATACGGTATTTGAATTATTTGTTAGTTTTAGAATATCAATTTTAACGGCATTTTCGTGTTGAGTTGAGTTGTAGCCTCCTGAAACAACAATTTCTTCGGTTTCAATTACTGTTTCTTTTAGATTGATATTCAATTCTTTTGGAGTGTTGTCCAAAAGAATGGTTTCGATATAATTTTCGTATCCGATAAGTGAAATTTGAATATTGATTTTTCCTTTCGGGAGATTATTTAATTGAAATTCACCTTTTTCATCAGATACTGTTCCTTTGTTTTGTTGAAAAACATAAATTGTGGCAAATGCTAAAGGTTCATTTTTGGAATTGGTAATTTTACCTTTTATTTCGTTTTGTGAATTTGATATTTGATATAGAAATATCAATAAGAAAAAAAATATTAATTTTTTCATTTTATTAAGAATTAAAATTTACAAATAAGTTTTTTTACATCTTGTTATGATGTTGTGTTATTCGATGTAAAAATAGGAGGGGCTCTTAAAAAAAATGAATATTTTGAGTTATTGCAATAAAATTCAGATTTGTTTTTATTTATTATTTCAACATAAAAATTGGTTTTATAAATCGGAAGTTTTTGTTTTGTGTTTGAAAATACTGAAAGTTCAAAACCCGGAATAGGGCAATTTTCGTGATATTGGTAAAAATGCTTTTCATTTTTATCAGCAACTTTATTATGATAGTGATGATGAAAAAGTCCGTCAAAAACTTTAGCTGTTGTTGGTAATATGAAAATTATTACCAATAAAACAGAAATAATATTTTTAAACTTTTTTAGCATTTACTATTTGATTTCCCTCTGTTTTGTTGATATTCTTTCAAAATAAAAGCTCAATTTTTTTTTGAAAGAATAAATGCAAATATATTAATTTAGAATGGTTATTGATAGTAATATTAAAAATATTAATTTTTTTTTGTTCTGAAGAAAACAAAAATGTAAAAATATTAGAAATGTGTGCTTTTTTAAGACAAAAAAACGAAATATAAGCAGTTCGAGAATTACTTATATTTCGTTAAAACTCTTTTTTTAAATATTCTTTTATCTTACAACGAAAACTTTCAAATTTACATCGATATCAAAATTTACTTGTCCTCCCGTACCGTTAAATATTGCAACTCTAATAACATTTTGTTGCGAAACATAAGCCGTTAACATGCAGCCTTGCAGGTTTGTGTCTTTTGAACCGATTATTATATCGCCAAAATTAACATCTTGATAATTTATTGCATTTGATACCCAAGTATCACCTGCCATAATATTTGGAATGTTGAAAGTTCCGGCAGGGTCGCTTGTTACTAAAACAGGAGCCGAAATTGCTTGGAAATTAATTGTGTCGGCATTTTGTGTAATTATTACTGTTGAGTCGGCAGAATATAAAACTTTTGCTCTAACATTATCGGTATCGCTTCCAACCAAAACATTTCCGTCTGTTAGTGAAGAGTTTCCGGTTCCGCCCTTTGCAACAGGCAAAATGTTTGTAACTTTAGTGCTTAAATCTAATGTAGTATCTGCAATATCTTCATTTAAAACTGTTTCATTAATTATTTTATTTGTTGTAATTGCATTGTCGGCAATATCGTCGGTAAAAAAAGAATAAGGAACCGACATAAATTGCTGGTTACTAACCATTTTGTAAACTCTGTCGTTTTTAATTGAAATTTCAACTTTTAAAAACTGATAGGCATCAATACAAGGAATATCAAGCATTTGGGAATATATTCCGCTTCCTGTTTGAGTTCCTTGTCCGATAATTAATGTGAATAAACCATATTTGTCAGTGTTTGTAGTATGAGTTTCTTCCCATAAAATATTGCCGTTTAATCCCTTAGTAATTGTAAATCGAACTCCGATTTCTTTTTCATAAAGCGGTTTGCCGTCAACATCCATTCCCACAATTTCTTTTCCTGATTCATCAACTGCAACTGCTTGATAATAAATTCCGTTTAAGTCGCCAATTTGTTGCGAATATACAAACGGACTTGTAATTATTACATGAATGTGTCATATAAAATCTTTAATCTTCTTTAACAACGAGTTTATAAATCTTTTCTTGAATATTGCCACACTATTTACTGACGGTTAATGAACCGCCGGATTAAGCCTGTCCCTATTTTTTTCGGGAAAATCCGTATTGCCTGCTCCGAACATCGGAGATTGACAATTCCGATGCTCGGAATATATAGAGAGAAGCGTATTGGCTTTCAAATGGCTGTCAGTCGTTTACTCCTTTAGATTTGCATATTCTTATTATTCTTAAAATTTAAGAAAAGAAGTCTTCCTAAAAGTAATTTACTCCGGTTGTGAATTGTTGACCTTTTTTTAAGCTTTGTATTAAAATAAAGAAAAGGATTTAGTAGCAAAAAAAGCCATTTAGAAGTGCTTTGTTTTCTGTCGATTTCAAATTCTGCTTTATGAAATCCATATTTAACGGCAATGTAATTGTATTGGTCTAATGTAAGTGATGCAACATGCTGAAGTCCGTCATGGTTTTTTAAGTCCAGAGGCCCGAAACTGTAGTAAAAACCATTAAATAGAAATCTAACTCGTGATTTCAAAGACAAAATATTTGGGGTAGATAAGTAAATTTGTCCGTTAGGTTTTAGTATTCTGCTAAGTTCTCTAAAAAAAACTTCATGGTCAAGTATATGTTCACTTACTTCAATAGCTATTATTAAATCAAACGTATCATCAGCATACGGGAATGATTTAGTTATGTCTACTTTTTTGCATTCGATTTTTTCAAATTTGAAGATTTCGGGAAAAAGGTCGCATGCGGAAATATCATAACCAATATCATGTAGCTTTTTTGTAAAAGCTCCATGTCCTGCACCAACATCCAATATTTTAAAACTTAAATTAATGTTTTGGTGCTTAAAATATTTAAAGAAACTTTCGTGAGTTCCCGGCATTGCTATGGGTTTAATTTCATTCATTTTATTATTCTTTAATTTAAATATCTGAAAAATTATATCTGTGGAAATTAATTTACTTATTGTTTTCAAATTAAGGTTAAGTGACATGTGCTTACCTGAAATGTGAATTCCGAACAGTCACAGCTAAGGTATCGTAAATTTTTGAAAATGTGAAAAAATTTGCGATAAAAAGTTAACAACAAATCTTTCCTTGAATATTACCACACAATTTGCTGACAATTAATGAACCGCCGGATACGAGACCCTTATGTCCGGAGGTGTGAGAGACGCACCGGCAGTCATTTGACTGTCAGTCTTCTACTTGATTAAGGGCATTTTTTTCATTATTTACCATTTTGTTATCCAGATTATTAATCAGTTTATCAAAATCTGATTGAAATAATTGGTCTTGGATAATTCTATATTTTTCGAATTCAGTTTCTGCGTGTTCTTTTGCAATTTCATGGCTTATTTTTCCGGCATTTTGCAAAATCTCTCTATCATCGTGTTGAAGAAACAAATCTAAACGCTTTGCCCAATCTTCCATAGTCATTGGAATTTTGCGTTTGGCTCTATTTTCTGCTAAATCAAGATAAGCATTTACTATTCTGCCTAATGCATTTAATTCGTCTTTTAAGAGATAATTTTTTGCAATTGAAACATCAGATTTAAAGATTTTCCAAGTTGAACTATTTTTCCAAGAGGTCAATCCCATGTATTCTTTCTGACTATCTGCACGTTCAACAATTAATTCTGCTGCTGTGTGTTGATGAATTGCATAGTGCAGTTTATTTTGAACTTTTGCAAAAAAATCTTTCGTAGTTATCGCGTCTTTATTGTAATCAATACTTGTAGCATAAATATCTGTAACTTTTTGATAAAAACGACGTTCGCTCAATCTAATTTCGCGAATTTCTTCAAGGAGATGCTCAAAATAATCTTCATCTAAAAATGCACCGTTTTCCATTCTTTTTCGGTCAAGAATATAGCCTTTTATAGCATATTCTTTCAATACTTGCGTTGCCCATTGTCTAAATTGTGTTGCACGAACAGAATTTACCCTGTATCCAACTGATATTATTGCGTCTAAATTATAAAACTCTATATCTCGGTTTACTGTTCGGTTTCCTTCTTGTTGAACTATTCGAAGTTTTCGAATAGTTGATACTTCTTGTATTTCACCGCTTTTGTAAATTTCTTTAAGGTGATAATTAATAGTATTGACTTCTACATCAAACAATTCTGACAATAGCTTTTGACTTAACCAAATTGTTTTATCTTCATATCGAACTTCAATTGTTGATGTTTTACTTTGATTTGTAAAAATCAAAAATTCAGCGGTGCTATTTCTAATTTGTATTTTTTTATCTTTATCTATCATCAAATCTGTTATTTATATCGTTTCTGTAATACACCATAAAGATTAACAACTATGTGTAGTTGACTGAGTGTCCGAACGTTCGTTTCAATTTTTTACTTTTGTTTGTTTTTGCACTCTTGCACACAACCACCGCCGAAGCCCGCAATCTTCGGCGATTGTATGTGTGTGCCCGAAATGTGAATTCCGAACAGTCACAGCTAAGGTATCGTAAATTTTCCAAAAAGTGAAAGATTTTGCGATAAAAAGTTATTAACAAATCTATAGTTTTAGTTTGCCTGCAATAATAAATTTTGCATTTATAAACCAACTTGTTAATAAATCTTTCCTTGAATATTACCACACAATTTGCTGACGGTTAATAAATTGACTAATGTTGTTTGTTTCGTTTACTTTTTTTGGAAGATTATTACTTCAGGTGGTGTGAGAGGCGCACCGGCAGTCATTTGACTTTCAGCCGTCTACTTGATTAGGCACATTTTTTTTATCATTGTTTATCAAGTAAATATTTTTGCATTTTATTTATCTAACAACCTTATCAAGTAAATATTTATCAGTTTTTTTTACTTGATAGTCTTATGTGAATAATTTATAAAGTTGTTCATTTATATAATAATTTGTTTTCCAACGTTTTTCCTTTTTTAACAAGCCTATTTTTATTAATTTGTTTAAATAATCCATAGCCGTTGGTTTGCTCACTTGTAAATCATTCATTATAAACTCAATTTTCGTATATGGATTTTTGAACAAATTTTCAACTAAATCTTTTGAATACATTTTTGGATACGCTTCTTTTATTCTTTCTATGTATTGTTCCATTAATGATTTGATTTTCTGCATCAATTCAATAGTTGATTTAGAAGTTTCAGATACACCGTTTAAAAGCCAAATTAACCAACTTTCATAATCATCATTGGTTATGATAATCCCCGAGTTGTCATTTTGTATAGAATTTTGAATAATCTATACAAATATAAATTATTTTGTATAGGAATTGTAAAAATCCTTACATTTAAATCTGCTTTTACATGAAAAATATCATTTCCTATGCAAAGTGATTTTTTTTGCATTGGCGGTAACGGTTATATATAGCCACCTTCCTAATTTCAATCTAAGGATATATCCGTTTAAATTTCGAAAAAGTTATTTTTGTTAAAAGTATTGTTTTATGTTTTTATTTCCAAAGGATTTTTAATTTTCTTGGGTTTTGATTTATTGAAATTTTTGAATTTTCTTAAACTTTATTTTTATTGAAATTTTCAACTATTATTTTAACTTTGTA
>DZBS01000029.1 GCA_022729995.1 Draconibacterium orientale
GGGAGTTTCATACGCATTTGAAACTATTTCATCTATTAAATTCATATCTAAATTCTAATATTTTTTGTCTAATTTTTAAAATAAATTAAGAATTTCCATAATCTTTTTGCGAGTAAATTCACTTATTTCAATGGCGAGTTGTTTGTATTCAAGAGTTTCTTTTTCGCTTGGAATGTATAAATCACCGGGATAACGCATCTCAACACCAAAATCACTTAAATTCTTTGGATCAATTTCACTAAATTCATTATCGAAATCGGCACATTCTGAAAGTAAAAATTCTATATTATGAGTTTTTTTTATTTCTTTTTCGTTTGCTATTAAATATGCTTTTAATACTTTTTCTACAAGTTGCTGACAATGAAAGCAAACAGCTGATGCTGCAATAATTTCAAATTCGGTTAATTTGTGAATAACTTGTAAATCTTCATTAGCTTTTATGAGCCAATCTTCAATATACTTTTTTGTTTCTTTATTCATAATTCAACTCCTTCTTCTAAAGCTTTTTTAACAATATGTCCGGTAATATTTTGCTTTATTTTTATTTCCGAAATGCTCTGAATTATAATATCAACAGGAATTTTTTGTTGAGCTAAAATCTTTCTAATCTTTGCTGAATATTCTCTTTTATTCTCAATACTAAGTTCTTCTTTTGTAATAACAAGTATATCATAATCACTACTTTCTGAATAATCTTTTCTTGATCTCGATCCAAACAATAATACTTCACAAGTAGGAAAAAAATTAAGAATTATTTGTTTTAGCTGTATGATTTGTTCTTTCATTTTTTTTAAAATATTAATGTAAATATAATGAAAAAGTCATATTTATAAAGTCTCAAAAATTTAATGCCACGAATGCACGAATAAAAAACGAATAAAGATATAAAAGAACGGTAAACCATAGACATCTTTTATCACAAATCTCATATCTATCTCCTTTTCATCGGCAATTTATATCTTCTTATTTTATCGAATTGATAAAGAGCATTTGCAACGGCACCGGCTGTGGGAACAAGTCCTATTTCTCCAATTCCTTTTGCACCGTAAGGTCCAATTTTGTCTTTAACTTCTATACCTTTCACAATAATTTCGGGTGTTTCGTGAGCTTTTAAAATTCCGAGTTTTGAGAATTTATCGTGCACAAGAAATCCGTTTTTCATAGGTAAATCTTCTGTAAGTGCATATCCCAAACCCATGTGAACAGCACCTTCAATTTGTCCTTCAAAAAGCATCGGATTCATAATTTTTCCGGCATCGTGAGCTGCAATAAATTTTGAAATATTTCCGTTGTCGTCTAAAATGCAAAGTTGAGCTGCATAGCCGTAAGAATAATGTATTTTTGGGTCGGCAACTTTATCAATCGGCTTGTTTGTCCAATCGCAAATAAACTGACCGTTATATTTTTTCCCGGATAATTCCGATAATTTTTTTGATTTTAAATCTTCTTTTAATTCTTTAGCAGCATTAATTACAGCCAAACCTACAAGTGCTGTTGCACGCGATGAAGTTGTCATTCCGGTTTTTATTTGAGCTTCGGTATCAACTTCCACAGAAATAATTTCCGGATTTATTCCGGTTTCTTCGCACAATGTTTGAAGTGCCATGTTGTGAACACCTTGTCCCATTTCGGTCCAACCGTGTTTTAAAATTATTTTTTCTTCGGATATTATTTCAATTATAACTTTCGATTCGTCAATCATTCCGTTTCCTACTCCGGAATTTTTTATTCCGCAAGCAAGTCCTGCATATTTTGCCAAATAAAAATCATCTTTCAAAGCATTTAAACATTCTCTGATTCCAACTCCGTAAACTGTTTGTCCGGTAGAAGTTTTAAGTCCGTCGATAAGTGCATTGTCATATCTGAATTTCCATCGATCAAAACCGCCTTTTTCGCAAATTTCGTCAATTAAAACTTCGAGAGCAAAAGTTATCTGATTTGCACCAAAACCTCGCATTGCACCGCTCGGAATATTGTTTGTGTAAACAGTTTTTGCTGTCATATCAACATCCGGAATAAAATATCCGCCGGCTGCATGTCCGGCAACTCTTTCCATAACTTTCATTCCCACAGAAGCATAAGCTCCGGTGTCGCCGACAGCGTTTAGTTTCAATGCTTTGAGTTTTCCGCTTTCATCTGCACCAATTTCAATATCCATAAAAACCGGATGACGTTTTGGGTGCATTCGTATAGATTCTTCGCGTGAAAGAGTAATTTTAACCGGTTTTTGCAAAAGAAAAGCAAATAAACAAGTATGACCTTGAATTGTCATATCTTCTTTTCCTCCAAAACCGCCGCCGTTCGGTATTAAAGTAACTCTGACTTTTTCTTCGGGAATTCCCAAAATCAATGCAACTTGTCTTCTGTCTTCATAAATTCCCTGACTTTGCGAAAAAAGTTCTATTCCGCCGTTAATGTCGGGGCGCGCAATTGCCGCTTCTTTTTCCAAAAAAGCATGTTCAATTCTTTGAGTCTCAAAATTACCTTTTGCAGTATATTTTGATTCTTTCATTGCTTTGTCGGAATCGCCGATTTTGAACTGAACAGTGTCAAAATTATTTGGCCTTTCGGGGTGAATTCTTTCAGCTTCTATAGCTTTAAAAACGTCTGTTACAGGTTCATAAACTTCGTAATCAACATTTATAAGTTCTACAGCTTTTCGAGCAATTTCGTCAGTTTCGGCTACAACTCCGGCAATTACGTCGCCAATGTAGTTTGTTTTATCGCCTTCAGAAATCATTACATGCCAATCTTTCAGTATTAAACCTACTTTTTTTTCTCCGGGAATATCTTTTGAAGTAAATATTTTAATTACACCTTTAAGTTTTTCGGCTTCGGAATAATCAATTTTAATAATTTTTGCGCTCGGATAATCAGAAAATTTTAATGCACCAAAAAGCATTTCGTCGAATTTCATGTCGTCAACAAATTTTCTTTCACCAATTGCAGTTTCATAAGCTTGATATTTAGGTTGTGAAACACCTATTTTACCGGAAGTTTTTCTTATTTCAACAGTTTTATTATTTCTAATTGCTTCAGCTGCAGATAAAATTCCTGATTCTATTTTTTTGTAACCGGTGCATCTGCAAATGTGTGATTTTATGGCGTTTCTTACTTCTTCAATTGTAGGATTCGGATTTTTTTGAAGTAAAACTTTGGTTCGACTGATAAAACCCGGAGTGCAAAATCCGCATTGAACGGCACCTTCATTAACAAACGATTTTGCAATTGTTTCTTTTACATATTCAGGAAATCCTTCCGGTGTGAAAATTACGGCATTTTGAAGTTTACTCAATTTAACGGTACACGATAATTTTGCTTCGCCGTTTATTTCAACGGTGCAAGCTCCGCAAGCTGCTTGTTTTGAGCATCCGTCTTTTACAGATGTGAGTTCAAGTTCGTTTCTTAAATAACTTAAAAGTGTTAAATTTTCGTCGCCGGTGTAATCAAGTTCTATATCGTTTACTGTAAATTGTATCATAAAAGATTTATTTCGGAGGGATTTTTTTAAATTTAAATTTTAATTGCCAGCATCATAACATCGTCAATCTGAATATTGTTAGATTTCCAATCAAAAAAAGTTTGGCTTATTTTTTCTTTTTGAATATTTAAAGAATTTCCTTGAATAGAAATTAATATTTCTTTCAATTTATTTATTTTAAATTTTTGCATTCTGTTTCCGCCTATTTGGTCTTGAAAACCGTCGGAAAACATATAAATTGTATCATTCTTTTTGAGTAGGAATTCGTGATTTGTGAAAGGTTTTGGTTTTACGTATAAACCGATTGGCTGCTTGTCTGGTTTTAATTCAATTAGCACATTATCAGAGTTTTCGTTTCTAATTATATAAAGTGAACTATATGCACCTGCAAATTGAAGTTTCAATGTTTCCGGATCAATAGAAATAAATGCCATGTCCATTCCTTCTGCATATTTTGTTTCGTTTCCGGCTTGATTGAGAGTGTTGATAACGTTTTCTCTCAAAATATCTAAAACAGAAGCTGCATCTGATAAATTTTCGTTACGAACAGATTCATTCAAAAGCGAAATGCCGAGCATGCTTAAAAAAGCACCCGGAATTCCGTGTCCGGTACAATCGGCAGCTGCAATTAAAATATGATTTTTGATTTTTTTGAACCAATAAAAATCGCCGCTGACAATATCTTTCGGTTCATAAAAAATAAAACTTTCAGAAAAATTTTCATTCAAAAAAGTATTACCCGAAAGCATTGCTTTTTGAATATTTTTGGCATAATTTATACTTGCAGTAATTTGATTATGACTGTATTCTATTTTTGCTTTTTGAATAGATATTTCATTGTTTGCTTTTTCGAGTATGGTTGCAATTTGAATTAATTCCTCTTTTTGATTTTCAAGAATATTGTTTTGTGTAAGAATTTCTTCCTTTTGCTGATAAATTTGAGCATTTTTATATTGAAGCTGTGAATTTGCTTTTTTGCGTTGAAGTGCTGTAAGTAATAAAAAGAAAGCGACAACAATCATAAAAATTAATGCACCTACACTTAAATATCCGAAATATTCTTGCTGACGAATTATTGCATCATTTTTAGATTGCTGATATCTCAATACTTCATTCTCTTTTTCTTTTTTATCAATTTCATAATTCGAACGCATTTCGGTAATACTTTCAGCTGTTTCCTTTGAAAAGATTGAGTCCTTCAGACTATAAAAAGCTTTCAAATTATAAAATGCTTTTTTATAATTATGATATTTTTCATAATGTTGAAATTTATCGTTATAAACTTCCATAACCATTTCGTCGGAGCCGGATTTTTCTGCTGATTCCATTGCCAAATTAAAATATTTTTCGGTTAATGAAGGAATTCCGATATTTGAATAAACTCGGGCAATATTGATATAAATTGTGGTTATTTCAAAGTATTCTTCTTTGTCTTCCAAAAGCTCTTTTGATTTAAGAAAATAAGTTAATGCTTTTTTGTAATTATTTTGCTTATATAAAATATATCCGATATTATTTGAGCATGAAGCAATTCCGACAGAATCGTTATGTAAATATCTTAATTTTAAAGATTTTTCATAAAACTCAATTGCATTTTCGGTGCTGTCAAGTTTATCATAAGCTGTTCCAATATTTAAAAGAATTGAAGCTTTTTTTAATGATAAATCGTTGTAATCCAGCAAATCGAGAGCTTTTTTAAAAAAAGGAAGTGCGTTGTTGTAATCGTCTAATTTTAAATAAATTAAAGCAATATTGTTATAAACCGATAATAAATTTTTTTCATCGTTAATTTCTTCGCTGTATTTTAGTGCGTTAAAATAATTTTCGAGAGAAAGTTTAAAATCACTTTTAATATAGTAAACAATACCAATAATTTTATAGCTGTTTCCTATTCCTCTTGTAAAATTTTTTTCGAGAGCAATATTTAATGCTTCTTCCGAAAAAATTAAAGCAGAATCGGGTGAAGTTTTATAAAATTTTAAAGCTATTTCATTTAATAAATTTACTTGATTTGAATCTTCTTTTTGATATTTTAACAATCCCAATAAACTGTCAAGTTCCTTGTTATTTCTCTGAGAATAAAGATTTTCAGATACAAAAACCAATATCGCAATCGAAAGAATTTTAATATATTTACTCATACTAATTTTTTTACCTTTCAATGAAGTATAAATTTAAATATTTTTTATTAATATAATTTATAATAGGTGTTATTTAACATTATTAAATTTATAATAAATAGATTCCTGCACCAAACCTTCCGGTATTTTCTTCTTTTCTTGCAGAAAAAAATAAATCGGAATTATCTAAAGTGCATAAATTTGAAAGTTCAATATTTTCTTTCGGAATTCCGGAATCTGTTAGAATTTTTGTGTTTGTATACCACAAATCAAAATGAAATTTATTTGTTTGTTTGTTAAAAATCATATAGTTATCTGTTGTTCCAAACGCATTTTTGACTTCTTCAACAACATTTTCTCCAACTTCATAATTTTTTACACTTATTGAAGGTCCAATTCCAACAAAAATATCTTTTTGTTTGGATTTAAACTTTTTTTGCATTGATAAAACAGTTTCTCGTGCAATTTTTTTTACTGTTCCTTTCCAGCCGGCATGAGCAACACCTATTGCTTGGTTAACAGAATCATAAAACAAAATCGGAACACAATCTGCGGCAAAAGTAAACAGGCATATACCTTGTTTATTTGTAATCATTGCATCATTATCGCCAATAACTTTTTCGTGACAATAGATTCCTTTTCCTCTGTCATCATAGGAAATTGTAACAACTTTATTTCCGTGAACTTGATTTTGCATTACAAAACTTTCAATATCAATCCCAAGTTTTCGAGCTAAAATTAATCTGTTTGTTATTACATTTCGAGAAGAATCATACGTTTCAAAACTGATATTCAAATCGTTATCCTTAAATCCGCTAATTCCTCCTTTTCTGGTGGAAACAAAGTGTTTGATATCTTTAAATTTAGATAAATTATCAAACTTTATAAACTCGGAATGTTTTGAATCAAAAATCATATCAAATTCAAATAATCATTGTTCCTAAATTCTTTTAAACTTTCAATGTCGGGATTTACCGGCTCGGGCATTTCAACAATATTTGCTAACGATTTCAGGTCTTTTAAACCGCTTCCTGTTAATAAAACTACATTTTTTGAGTTAATATCTATTAAATTATTTTCATAATATTTCAAAAATCCTGCAAATGCGGCTGTTGCAGCAGGTTCGGCAAATAGTCCTGTATTTTGTGAAAGTATTTTTGATGCATTAATTATCTCATTATCAGTTACAGTTGTGAACTCTCCATTATTTTCTAAAATGTATTTTTCAGCCATAAAAAAGTTGCGAGGAATGTCTACGGAAATTGAATCAGCTGTCGTATTACTTTTACTTATTGTAAACTTATCTTTCCCAATATTATCGACCAAATTACTGCTTCCTTCGGCTTGTATTGCAACAATAACGGGCATCTTAGAAATTATACTTAAATTTAACAAGTCTGCGAAGCCTTTATACACTCCGGAAATAATTACGCCATCGCCAACTGAAACAAATATTTTGTCGGGAATTTGCTGATTTAAATCGCCAAAAATTTCAAAAGAAACGATTTTTTTTCCTTCAACAGTTAAAGGATTATAGGCGGTATTTCTGTTATACCAACCAAATTCTTCGGTTGCGGCAACACTCAAATCAAAAGCTTGATCGTAAGTTCCGTCAACCGGAATTATTTCTGCTCCATACATCATTATTTGAGTTAATTTTGCCAAAGGAGCAGTTTTCGGAACCATAATAATTGCTTTTTGCCCTTGCGATGCACAAATTCCGGCCAATGATGAACCTGCATTTCCGGTTGAAGCCGCAACAATTGTGTCTATTCCGTTTTCTTTTGCATAAGCCGAAACTAAGGCTGATGCTCTGTCTTTAAATGAGAATGTGGGATTTTGTGAATCGTCTTTTAAAAATAGTGAAAATGAAAGATTTATTCCTTCAATATTTTCAATTTTATACATTGGAGTTTTTCCGACTTTTAATTTGGGTAAACTGCTCAAACTTTTAAGAGGAAGAATGTCAATATAGCCTGTTTCTTTAAGTTTATTAAAATTGATATTATTATTTTTCAATTTATCGAAATCATAAATCACTTTTAAAACTCCTTTTGCAGGTTTGTCAATTGTATTCTCTTCCGAACATTCAGGGCATAAATAAGTTACTTCATGCTCATCATACTCTTTATGGCAATCGTTACAGATATATTTGAATCCGCTTTGGGAAAAATTTTTCTTCATAAAATATAAAAATCGTTTTGATATTTAATAAACAAATTATTCTTTTCAATAATTTTAAGGAGGACTTTTTAAAATCCTCCTTATCAATGTGATAATATACTAATTTTTAATCGGACAGAAATTAGTTGTTAAATAAATTTCTTTAAAACTCCGGTTCTTTCGTTAAATTCATTTATTAATTCGTCCCATCTGTGAACCTGATTAAACATTGTGTCCCAAACATTTCTGTCATACCAAAGTTGGTTAAGTTCTTCAATATCTTTAGCTTGTTGTTCAACCCAAGTAAAATATTTTAAGTTGTGAACAGCTTTTCTGTCTTGATATCCAAGCTCTTTCATATTATCTGTTTGCTGTCCGAGAATACATTTCTCGAAGTCTTTTGCAGCTTGAAGTTCTGTGTAATTTCCTCTTTCTGCTCTTAATTCTTCAATTCTCGAAAGATACATTTCGGAAGAATCTGTTGCAATAGAAAATAAAATATCGTCGGAAGTCATTTCAAAATATTTTGCGGTTTTAATTGCAGAAAGCATGTTTCCGATACTTGAAATTCCCATAACTGAAAGTAATTCAATAAACTCGGAATTTAATCCTATTGATTTAAGATATTTTTTTCCTTCGGGTTCATTAAAAAGTCTCAATAAACGCATTGTGTCTTCATCGTCAATTGAAGTAACAACATCTGTATTTTTAACATTATGAATCCACGGAATATGTTTATCGCCAATTCCTTCAATTCTGTGAGCACCAAATCCGTTTCTCAAAATTGTAGGGCATTGAAGTGCTTCCGATGCAACAACTTTAATATGAGGATATTCTGTTTTTAAAAAATCTCCTGCTGCAATTGTTCCGGCAGAACCTGTAGCAGAAATATATGCAGCAAATTTGGAATCTTTAGTTTTCAAAAGATTATAAACGTCATTAATTGCTTTAGCCGTTACATTATAATGCCAAGCAGAATTCCCAAATTCGTCAAACTGATTAAAAATAACTACGTCATTTCTTGTTCTTCTTAATTCCCAGCATTTATCATAAATTTCTTTTACGTTTGATTCGCTTCCGGGTGTAGCAATCACTGTTGATTGAGCTTTGTCTCTCAACCAATCGAATCGTTCTTTGCTCATTTCTTCGGGAAGAATTGCAATAGCTTCAGTATCCATAAGTTTTGAATCGAAAGCTCCGCCTCTGCAATAGTTTCCTGTTGAAGGCCAAACTGCTTTATGAAAATTCGGGTCAAATTCTCCGGTTGTAATTCTTGGAGCAAGGCAACCATAAGCAGCGCCGACTTTATGAGCTCCTGTCGGAAACCATTTTCCTACTAAAAGAACTATTCTTGAGTCTATGCCTGTAAGTTCTTTTGGAAGCTCAATGTAATTGGGCTTTCCGAATAATCCGCCAAATTCTTTTGGTTCGTTATTCCATGTAATTCTAAATAAATTTAGCGGATTAAAATCCCAAAGACCAATATTTTTTAGATTGTCTTTTATTTTTGAAGGAATCAAATCCGGATTTGCTTGTTGGGCAAAAGTTGGTAAAATGATATTTTTTTCTTTAAATCTTTTTACTGCATTTTCCAATGCTTTTTCATTTGTTACTTTGTCAATCGGCTTAATCATTTTTTTATTTTTTTTAATATGTTTTTATTCTGAAAAATTCTTTGCTCCTTTAATAATTACAGACATTTCTGCAGCTTTTTTGAGACTAAAATTTTCAATTCCTGTATATTCTAAAATGTTAAAGGTTTCCTTGCTAAGTTTTGCCGTAAAGTTATTACTAATAAATTCAAAATAACCGAAATTTTCGCTAAAAGAATAATTATTTCCTTTTTCTTTGGCTAATAATGTATTAGATTTTTTATCGAAATAATATCCGTCGTTTTGCGAATCAAAATAATTTTTATCAATGTATAAATGTGGTTTTTCTAAATACGGTGCTCCGGAAGTAGGACAAAAAGTTTCGCAATTTGCACATTGATTGCACCAATCGGTAATATGAATTATTTGTTGATTTTGTTTTATTTCAAAAATTTCGGTATTAATAATTTTTCCTTCCAAAACAGTTTGTAAATTATATTTTATGGGTAAAATTTCAAAAGACTGTAATGCTAAATTCGGACAAAGCGTTGTGCAAATATTACAAACCTCGTCGCAAAGCAAACATCTTTCTGCTTCTTTTTGTGCTTCGTGTTTTGTTAAAGTTTTTGAAATTAAATTAAAATTATTTCTGTCGCTCAAAGAAATTTCCGAAGATTTTATTCCCTCAATTCTTTGAGTTTTTCTAAACATTAACTCGCTGACATTTTGTTTATTTCTTGTTACATTATTCTTTGTCGGGAAATTAAAATTTGAGGAATTTATAATTGCTTGCGAAACCTTCCTTCCATCGCCTACAGCATTGATTATACTTGATGCTCCGCGCAGTGCATCGCCGCCGATAAATACATTTTCAAATTCGGTATTATAAATGCTTTTTTGATTAGAAATCTTTTTCTTCAAAAAATCAAAATCAATATCCTGACCAATTGCTTCAATTATCATATCAAAATTTAAATAAAATTCCGAACCTGAAATTTCAATCGGACTTCTTCTTCCCGAACTGTCTTTTTCGCCAAGTTTCATTTTAATAAACGAAATTTTTTCAAGCTTTCCGGCATTCTCGTGAATTTGAATTGGGTGTGTAAGTTCCAAAATTTCAATTCCTTCATCAATTGCAGCTTTAATTTCTTCAAATTCAGCCGGCATTTCGCTAATTGTTCTGCGATAAATAATAGACACTTTCCCTTTATTGATAAGTCTTTTGGCTGTTCTTGCAACGTCCATGGCTGTATTTCCGCCGCCAATTACTGCAATATTTTTTTCGGAATTATCAAAATAAATTTTTGCTTCTGCTGAATTTGCAAATTGAAAAAATTCAAAAGGATTTGGTTTATAAGAAAGAGATTTTTCGGTTTCAAATATTTTTCGGAATTTTTGAGCTCCTGCTGCAATATAAACGAAATTAAATTCTTGCTTAATTTTTTCAAAAGTATATTTATCAATTTTTGAATTGTAATTTATTTTAACTCCAAGTTCAATAATGTTATTTATATCAATATTTACGGCTTCATCTGTTAATCTGAATTTTGGAATTGCAGCAGAAACCATTCCGCCGGGTTTTTCTGATTGTTCAAAAATTTCTACTTCAAAACCTGCTTTTCTTAAATAATAAGCAGAAGATAATCCTGATGGTCCTGCTCCAATTATAGCAACTTTTTGATTAATATTTTTAATTTTTGAAAAAGAATCAGCAATACATGATTCGGGATTTGTGTTTTTATTATGATTTTCTACAATAAATCTTTTAATATCTCTAATTAGCAATGAATTATCATAATTAATTCTTGTGCATTTTGTTTGACAAACGTGGTCGCAAACCATTCCGGTTGTGTTTGCAAACGGATTTGTGTCTGCAATAACTTCGTAGGCTTTTTCAAAATCTCCTATTGCCGTGTAGTGCATGTATGAAGGAATGTTCTGATTTGTCGGGCAAGTTTCTTCGCACGGTGCAAATGCACAGTCGAAATAATTTAATTTGACATTTGTTTTTATGCTCGGATTTGTAAAAGTTTCTTTTTTATATCGATGTGAAGTTTTAACAAAATCGGCATATTCTGTTAAATTTTTTAATGCTGATATTTTATCGGAGTTTACTTTTTGATTTTTTATGTTTTCAATATATTGATTTAATCTTCCGTAACCGCCGGGTTTAAGTAAATCGGTGCAAACAGTTACCGGAAATAATCCGCACGAAATAATTTTTGAAATATTAAAAGCATCTGCACCGCCGGAAAATGAAATATCAAGATTTCCCTTAAATTCAGTTTGAATTTTTTTTGCAACATTAATTGAAATTGGATGCAAAACTTTTCCGCTTGCATACATCATTGTTTCGTTTTCGGGAAAAACACTTTTATTATTTATGCTTTCAAGAGTATTTGTAAGTTTAATTCCGAAGAATAAATTTTGCTTTTCGGCTGTTGCAGAAAGATTCTTAATCAATTCAACAATATCGGAAAAAATTGGGTCGTGCTCAAAAGCTGCATCGGGAACAATTGTTGAAAAACCTGAATTTTTAATTATTTCATTAAGTTCCAATTTTCCTAAAAGTGTAGGATTTAATTTTATAGTTGTATGAATTTTCTTTTCTTTCAATAAATAATTTGCAATATCTTCAATTTCATTTGGCGGACAACCGTGCATTGTTGAAAGAGTAATATTGTCGGAAACTACAGGATTGATGTTAAGATTTACAACATTCGGGTAAATATCTTTAATTTCAACAATTTTTTGTATCAAATCTTCCGAAGCATTCAACATTTTATTAAGAAACCATTGAACATTTTCCTTTTTAATTCCGGCTAAATTATAACCGACACTCATATTAAAAATAAATCCGTCATAATAGGGCGAACCTATTTTTAGTTTATCTTTCAAAATATTGATGATAATAAGTGCATTTAAATATTCGTTAAACGATTCGTGAAGTTTTAATTCCTGCGACCATTCGCAATTATAACCTTCATCTTGCATGTCGATACAAGGTTTTGAAACTTCAAGTTCGTCGAGAGTTTGAACAGTTTTTAATTCAATATATCTTGCTCCTGTAAGCCAAGCAATAATGATATTTTGAGCAAGTTGAGTGTGCGGTCCTGCAGCAACTCCAATCGGCGATTCGAGAATTCTTCCGAATCTTTCGTGCCTGAATAAATCTTCTTCTTTTGGTCTGAAAAAAAGTTTTGATTGTATTCCAAATAAACTGTCTAAGTTATCAATTTGATTTAAAGATATTTTTAATAATTTTCGTAAAGGTGTAATTCTAAATTTATCTGTCATGAATGCAGGTTTGATTAAATGTGAAACCAACAAATGTAAAAAAAAATCTATTTTTGCTAAAAATTATTACAGATATGAGCTTCGGAGTTTTAGTTTTGGCAGCCGGTTTTTCTCAAAGAATGGGGAAAGATAAATTTCTTTTGAAGTATAATGACAATCAAACTTTCCTTGATAAAATCATTGAAAGCTATGATAACGAATTGATTAATAAAATTGTTGTTGTAATAAATTTAAATTCCGAAAAACATATTTCATCAAAAATATCTTCTAAAAATAAAGTTAAAATAGTTATTAACAATCAACCGGAATTAGGCAGATTTAACTCAATTAAACTCGGAATACAATATTTTTCGTCAAAACAAAGTGTTTTTTTGCATAATTCCGACAATCCTTTTGCCGAAAAAGAAGTTATAAATAAATTGATTGAAAATAATTCCGAAAATTCATATTGCGTTCCTACTTTTCAAAATAAAGGCGGACATCCAATATTAATTTCGGGAAAAATAATTTTTGATTTAAAAAATGAAAAAGATATAAATATCAATTTAAAAGATTTTTTAAAATCATATAATTGCAAAAGAATAGAAGTATCTTGCGAAAAAATACTTTTAAACATAAATACCGAAAACGAGTATTTAACAGAATTCGAAAAATGGAAAAATCAGAATATAAAATAACCGATTGGTTACCAACAACATTAAAAGAAGTAAAACAAAGAGGCTGGGACGAACTCGACGTAATTTTGTTCACAGGCGACGCTTATGTTGATCACCCTTCGTTTGGAGCAGCTGTAATTGGAAGAGTTTTAGAAAGTGAAGGATTAAAAGTTGCAATTGTTCCGCAGCCAAATTGGGAAGATGATTTAAGAGATTTTAAAAAACTCGGCAAACCGCGATTATTTTTTGGAGTAACTTCCGGAAATATGGATTCAATGGTAAATCATTACACTGCAAATAAACGATTACGGTCTGACGACGCTTACACGCCTGGCGGAAAAGCAGGTTTTCGACCTGATTATGCAACAGTAGTTTATACAAAAATATTAAAAGAAATATTTCCTGAAGTTCCTGTTATTATTGGCGGTATTGAAGCTTCACTTAGAAGACTTACACATTTTGATTATTGGTCGGAGAAATTAAAACCGAGCATTCTTTATGAAAGCGGTGCCGACATGTTGTTCTATGGAAACGCAGAAAAAGCAATCATCGAATTGGTTAGACTTATGCAGAAAAATACCCCCATACCTAAACTGCAAAATATTAGTCAAACCGCAATAATGATTGCCGTTTCAGAAAAAACAGCGGACAATAGTTTGGAAACATGCCCGCTGAACAGTCACGAAGATTGTTTAGTTGACAAGATAAAGTTCGCTAAAAACTTCAAACTCATCGAAATAGAATCAAACAAATTTTATGCCAAAAGAATAATACAAAATGTATACGATAAAGTCATAATTGTAAACCCACCATATCCGCAGGTTTCTGAAAAAGAAACAGATAAATATTATGAACTTCCATACACAAGATTGCCGCATCCGAAGTATAACAAACGAGGAAATATTCCGGCTTACGAAATGATAAAATTTTCTTTGAACATTCACAGAGGATGTTTTGGCGGTTGCAGTTTTTGCACAATTTCTGCACATCAAGGAAAATTTATTGTTAGCAGAAGTCAAAAATCTGTTTTAAGAGAATTGGAAGAAGTTGTTAAATTGCCCGATTTTAAAGGACATATTACGGATATTGGCGGACCGTCGGCAAATATGTATAGAATGAAAGGCAAAGATTTATCTATTTGCGAAATGTGTGAAAGGCCTTCGTGCATAAATCCTACAATTTGTAAAAATCTTGATACCGACCACAATCCGCTAATAAATTTATACAGCAGAATAAGAAATCACCCAAAAGTAAAAAAAGCGAGTATCGGCAGCGGAATTAGGTATGATTTGCTTTTTGATAAAAATATGGAAATTACCGGCGATAAACTCGGATATGTAAAAGATCTTCTTAAATATCATGTTTCCGGACGCTTAAAAGTTGCTCCGGAACATACTTCAGATGCAGTTTTGAAAGTTATGAGAAAACCTTCTTTTAAATTGTTTTATAAATTCAAAGAAATTTTTGATAAAATAAATAAAGAAGAAAATCTTAATCAGCAACTAATTCCGTATTTTATATCGAGTCATCCGGGAAGCACCGATGAAGACATGGCTGATTTGGCTTGCAAAACAAAAGATTTGAATTTTCATTTGGAACAAGTTCAAGACTTTACTCCTACTCCGATGACAGTTTCCGAAGTAATTTACTATTCGGGAGTTCACCCATATACAATGGAAAAAATTTATACCGCAAAAACTAAAGACGAAAAATTGAATCAAAGAATGTTTTTCTTTTGGTATAAAAAAGAATTTAAACAGCAAATAATGAACAAATTAAAAGCTATGAAAAGACCCGATTTTATTGCAAAATTATTCGGTCAAAAATAAAAAATTTATATTCGAAATTAGATATTATACTTTATAAATACGTTTTTCGTAAATTTGAAAAATTTTCAATTTCTGTTTATATCAAAAAATTATGAAAAGAATAAATATATTAATTTTTATACTGATAATTTCAATTACAAATTTATCGGCGCAAAATATTTTAACTCAAAATGTTAGAGGGAAAGTTGTAGATATCGAATCACAAAGTCCGATTCCCGGTGTTACGGTTGTTGTTACAAGTTTAAAACCCGAAATTGGAACAATAACAGATGCTGAAGGAAATTTTAGATTGGAAAATATTCCGGTTGGAAGAATTTCTGTTGGTGCAATGTTGGTCGGTTATAACTATTTTGAATATAGAGATTTAGAATTGAAATCGGGAAAAGAATTAATTTTAAATATCGAATTAACAGAAAAAATTGAAGATATTGAAGAAATTGTAATTACAGCATCACGAAAAGATAAACCATTGAACGAAATGGCTGTTGTGAGTGCACGTTCGTTTACTGTTGAAGAAACAGAACGATACGCAGGAACATGGCTCGACCCGGCAAGAATGGCTGCAAATTACGCCGGCGTGAGTGCAATGGGCGACCAAAGAAACGACATTATTATTAGAGGAAATTCTCCTTTGGGATTACTTTGGAAACTTGAAGGAATAAGTATTCCAAACCCAAATCATTTCGGCACTTTGGGAACAACCGGCGGACCGATAAGTATTTTAAATAACAATCTTCTTTCAAATTCCGATTTTTTTACAGGAGCTTTTCCGGCAGAATACGGAAATGCTCTTTCGGGAGTTTTTGATTTGAAAATGCGAAACGGAAATAACGAAAAATACGAATTTACTGCTCAAGCCGGAATGAACGGACTTGAATTTGGAGCCGAAGGTCCGATTTCAAAAAAATCTAAATCAACTTTTCTGTTAAATTACAGATATTCAACATTGGCGATTTTCAAATATTTAGATATTAGTTTTGGAGTTAGCGGAGTTCCTGAATTTCAAGATGTTTCATATAAATTTAATTTTCCTACAAAAAAACTTGGAACATTCACTTTGTTTGGAATTGGCGGAATTAGCACAATTCAAGTGTTTTATGAAGACAAAAAACCCGATGATTGGTCGTTTGGAAGAAATAATTTAGATTTTAAATTCGGTTCGGGAATGGGTGCTACCGGAATTTCTAATTTTTTTCAATTTAATAATACTTCATATTTAAAAACAGTTGTTGCAGTTTCAGGAAATTATTCGTCGGCAAGTGCCGATTCTGCCGGAACAGAAACTGTTTATTACGGCGATAATTCTTGGGAGAAAAAAATATCTGTTTCATCAAAATACACCAAAAAAATAAATTCAAAAAACACTTTTAATATCGGAATAAATTCAGAAACATATTATGTTCAGTATGAAGACAGCGTTTTAAGACCAAACGGAACATATTTATCATTGCTTGAAGTGAGCAAAGAATCAATGAGTTTGATTGCTGCATTTACGCAGATTAAACATAAATTTTCAGATAATTTATCGCTGACAACCGGAATTTATTTTCAGGATTTTACCGTTAACGGAAGTTATTCTTTTGAACCAAGATTGGGTTTAAAATGGGATTTTATTCCAAAACACAGTTTGAGTTTTGGAGCCGGAATTTTAAGTCAGCTTCAACCCAGACTTTTTTATTTTCAGAAAACGGAAATAAACAGTGAAGTATATTATACAAACAAAAATCTCAATTTTTCAAAAAGCAATCAAATAGTTTTATCTTATGACTATTTGATTTCAAAGAATTTAAGATTTAAAATGGAAACATATTATCAATATCTGAATAAAATTCCGGTTGAACAAAATCCGTCAACATTTTCGATGATAAATTACGGAACTGTTTTTTTTGAAGTGAGAAACGATAGTTTGGTAAACAACGGAACAGCCGAAAATTATGGTGTTGAACTTACATTTGAAAAATTTTTGAGTAATAATTTCTACTTTCTATTTACATCTTCTTTTTTTGAATCTTACTACAAAGGCAGCGACGGAATTAAGAGAAACACTGCTTACAACGGAAATTACGTTTTTAATTTTTTGAGCGGATACACTTTTAAATTGGGTAAAAACAACAGTTTAAATATCGACATAAAAACGGTTTACGCAGGCGGAAAAAGATATATTCCAATTGATTTTGAGGCTTCACAACTTGCCGGTGTTGAAATATTGGATTATACAAATGCTTATGAACCACAATATAACGACTATTTTAGATTAGACGGAAGATTAGGTTTTAAAACCAATTTTAAGAAATTTAATGCCGAATTTGCCTTCGATTTACAGAACATCACAAATCATAAAAACGTGTTGCTTCAAAATTATGATGTTGAAACAAACACTTTAGTAAATGATTATCAATTAGGTTTATTTTATGTTTTCTTTATAAGATTTCAGTTTTAATCAAAATTTCAAATTAAAAATTATTTAAATCGAACTCCAAATCTTACTGAAACCATTTGAATATGACCTTTTTCGTTTGTTCCCAAACTTGGATATGATTGATAACTGTATTCAATTTTTGCAAAAGGTTTTATATTTTTATCGCTCATAAAATTATATCCAAACTCAAATTTTGTTTGATGTCCCATAATTCCGCCTTCTAAAACATTATTTTTATAAGTATTTAAAAGCAAAGCATATCCGACAAACGGAATGCTTTTTTTGTTTTTCGCGAGTTCATGTCTGACAGTCCAACCGTAATTTAATTGCGAATTTGTTAAACTCGAACCGGGTTCCGTAAAATATGTATAAGAAATTGGAACAGAAAGATATACAGCTTTCTTTTCGCCAAAACCGGATAATTTCCAAGCATAATCGAACATAAATCCGTAACCTGAACTTGCAATATTTGCCATGTCGGAAGTTAAAATGTAATTATATCCTAAATCGAGCGAATATTGTTTTGGAACTTTCTCAAATGTTTGAGAAATAAGAGAATTATAAAACAATGAAAATAAAATAATAAGTAAGAAAATCTTTTTCATTTGTAATTTTTTGAATTAATAATTCAATCCAAAAATAAAATTAAAAAATGAATTACTCATTTACACCATTATAAATTGGATATAAATTATTAGATGAATTTGTTACTTGAATTCCAAAAGAAAAATTTTCGTTAAATTTATACTTTGCTCCAAAAGAATATATTTTTGGGATAATATTCATGTTATTTTCTTTATTCATATTAATAAAGGTGTTTGTTGGATATAAAATTTTTCCGTTAACTGAAAATTTATCGGTCAAAAGATATTCGGCACCAACAAAAACAAAAGAACTAAATGAATTTCCGGTATTTTCGGTATTTGAAATTCCAAAATTTGGAGAATTTATCAACATAAATCCTGCGTTTACAACAAATTTGTTTTGAACAGAATAATTTATTGACGGAGATAAATAATTGTAAAAACCGGAAAATGAATTTGATTTAATAAATCCCGAACCAAGTTCAAGCGAGTAATCAAATTTTGGTTTTAAAAGGAAATTCTCAAATTCGGTTTTTTGTGAGAAAGACAAAACACTGAATGAAAATATCGAAACAATAATAAGTGTTAATTTTTTCATAATTATTTTTTATAAGATTCGGGTGAAACTGATTTTACTGTCCAACTTTTAAGAAAATCCGTAACTTTTTCTTTGTTATACGATTTTCCTTCTTCCAAAAGAGCCGTGTTTTGCGTATGAATTCTTTTTCCGGAAGCATCTGTTATAACTAAAACCGGAAAACCAAACCTTTGGGGATATTCCAAACGTTCAAAAATTTTTGCATTTTGATTTTTCCCGTCGTAATTTATGTGAATTACAACATATTCCGCTTTCACCAAAGAATCCAACTGAACATCATTTTTAATAAAATCGTTAAAAATAAAACACCAAGGACACCAATTTCCTCCAATTTGAATAAGAATATGTTTATTCTCGGCTTTGGCAATTACCGATGCACTGTCGAGTTGATTAATTCCGTTAGCTTTTGGGTTATAAAGATTTGGTTTTTGCGAAAATGAAAAACCGGAAACAGAAATCAAAATAAATATTATAATTATTTTTTTCATTGCATATCAGTTAAAAAATTAATATTTCTCAAAAATACAAAATTGAATAAATATAAATATTAAAAAATGTTAAAAAAAATTACTATGCATACATACAAAATATATATATTTGTGCATATACTACTAATATTTATAAAAATTTTCTAAAATGATTTCGCACATAATCTTTATTCTGCTGACAATTGCAGCCATCGGGATGCTCTCGTGGAGTTTTTCGAAAATATTCAAAATTATAAAACTGTTAAAAACACCTTATTCAATTTCAAATGTTGGAGAAAGAATTTCCATGACTTTGAAGGTAGCAATCGGACAAACAAAAATTTTTAGATTTCCTGTTGTTGGATTAATGCACGCATTGGTATTTTGGGGATTCTTAGTAATTACAGTAGGTTCCGGTGAAATGGTTTTAGACGGAATAATGGGAACCGTATTTGATTCAAATCCGCTAAACGACAGAATTATTTCTTTTTTGGGTCCTGTTTATGATTTTATTATTGCATCGGGCGATATTTTTGCTTTAACAATTCTTGTTCTCATAATTGCTTTTCTTGTTAGAAGACTTTTTATGAAAATAAAACGATTTACGGGAGAAGAACTTAGGCATAAAGATCATAAAGACGCAACACTTGCATTAACTTTAATTTTACTTTTAATGGTAAGTTTATTGGGAATGAATACAGGTTACGTTGCGTTTGCAAATGCCGAAGGACATGAAATTTTTGGAGTGTTTCCGGTTTCAAATATTCTTGCCGGATTTTTATCAAATTTAGAACCTCACACACTTCATAATTTAGAAATTTTTAATTGGTGGGCACATATTTCATTGATTTTTATTTTTGCAAATTACCTTCCTTATTCAAAGCATTTCCATGTTTTTATGTCCATTCCTAATGTGTATTTCTCAAGAACCGAGCCTCTTACAAAAATGAACGAAATGGCTGCAGTAACTAACGAAGTAAAGCTTATGTTGGATCCAAAAGCTGTTGTGCCGGAAATTGAAGGAGAACCCGAAAGATTTGGCATGAAAGATGTTGAAGACGGAACTTGGAAAAATTATATAGATTCTCTTGCATGCACTCAATGTGGAAGATGCACATCGGTTTGTCCTGCAAATCAAACAGGTAAGAAATTATCGCCAAGAAAAATTGTTTTGGATTACCGCAGAAGAATGGAAGAAAAAATTCCGGGACTTTTAAAAGAAGGAAAAACTTTTTCAGACGGAAAATCATTATATCCCGATTACACAACTTACGAAGAACTTTGGGCATGCACAACATGTAATGCTTGTGCTCAGGAATGCCCGATAAACATAGATCATCCGTCGATGATTCTTGAAATGAGAAGATATATTTTCTTGGAAGAATCGGCTGCTCCTTCATTAATAAATTCAATGTCGACAAATATTGAAAATAACGGTGCACCGTGGAAATATTCGGCTGCCGACCGTTTTAATTGGGCTTCAAATGTTTTTTATAATGATGAAGCAAAAACAAAAATTGAAGTTCCTTTAATGTCCGATAAAATTGCCGAAAATAAAAATCCGGAATATCTGTTTTGGGTTGGTTCAGCCGGTTCTTACGACGAAAGAGCAATTGAAATAACCAAAAATTTTGCTAAAATTTTAAATTTTACTAAAACAGATTACGCATGTTTGGGAACAGAAGAAACCGACTCGGGCGATAACGCAAAACGCGCAGGAAACGAATTCCTGTTTCAAATGCAGGCTTTAATGAATATTGAAGTTTTAAACGCTTACGAAGTAAAAAAAATAGTTACTTGCGATCCTCACGATTTTAACACATTTAAAAATGAATACTTGGATTTAGGCGGAAAATATGAAGTTATACATCATTCACAATTAATTTCGCAACTAATAAATGAAGGAAAATTAAAATCGGAGAAAAAAATATTTGCCCAAAAAACAATAACTTTTCACGACCCGTGTTATTTAGGAAGAGGAAACAATGAATACGATGCCCCGAGAAAAGTTCTAAATAGTGTTTGCACAAATATTTCTGAAATGAAAAGAAATAAAAGTCGTTCGTTATGTTGTGGAGCCGGCGGAACGCAAAT
Organism: Draconibacterium orientale; assembly: GCA_022729995.1. GTDB lineage: Bacteria > Bacteroidota > Bacteroidia > Bacteroidales > JAADGE01 > DZBS01. The sequence continues at coordinate 21,301 of DZBS01000029.1, forward strand.
GTTTAAAGAAGCAGAAAAAGGAACAAAAGAAGTTTACGAATTAAGAACCGAAGATGCACTTGAAACAAATGCTAATATCATCGCAACTGCTTGCCCTATGTGCATGACAATGCTAACAGACGGTATAAAAATGAAAGCAAAAGAAGAAGAAATAAAAGTATACGATATTGCAGAAATTATTTGTAAAGATTTAGGAATATAATTTACACTAAATTACTATATTTTAAAGGCTTTCATTATTCACTGAAAGCCTTAATTTTTCTTGTTTTTACAGATTTTTATATATAAAGAATTTAATATTTTACAAGATTTATATAAATTTATTTGTAGAAATATAGAAAGTTTGCACGACTTTTGTATAAAAACATTTTACCTTTAATTGACAAGTACTAAGTAACTTATTTGCAATATTTTAAGAACGAAAAAAGTGTAACAGCCTGTAATACAGCGTTGTAAATTATTTTTATTTTTTTTAAATTCTTATTACATTGAAAATAAAATAAATACACAATTTTTCAAAAAACCAAGAAAAAAAAGTTTTTTTTTAAAAGTTTTTTTTTAAGACTTTTACTAACTGGAAACATGCCCCTAAAAAATTTCCATAACCCCTGAAAAAAAAGACGTATGAGAAAGAAACACGAAGAAGTTTGGTATAATTGTTTACTTATTATCAAGGATAATATACCGGACAACAGCTTTAACACATGGTTTAAGCCTATAATCCCCATAAAGCTTGAACAAAACGTATTAACAATTGAAGTTCCGAGCACCTTTTTTTATGAATTTATTGAAGAAAGATACATTGATTTACTCAAAAAAGTATTGTATAAAGAATTAGGAAGCGAAGCAAAATTAGAGTACAGCATCAAAATCGACAACTCATCAACTTCAAACGGTTCAAAAAATCCAAACATTATTCTGCCTACCGGAAATGTTACCGATTTATCTAACAAACCCGTTGCTTTAATTTCCGAAGTGAAAAATCCTTTCGGACCTTATGTAACTCCCGGAATTAAAAAAGTTCATGTAAACCCAAACTTGAACTCAATAAATTCTTTCGATAATTTTGTAGTAGGAAAATGCAACAAACTTGCTGCTTCTGCCGGAAAAGCAATCGGAGCACAACCGGGAAGTACAGCCTACAACCCAATTTATATTTGGGGAGATTCCGGAATGGGAAAAACTCACCTTGCACAAGCAATAGGCATTGAAGTGAAAAATAATTTTAAGGACGATAAAATTGTTTTATATGTTCCTGCAAATAAATTTCAAACTCAATATTCCGACGCAGCAAGAAAAAACATGAGAAATGATTTTCTTCATTTCTACCAAATGGTTGATGTTTTAATTATTGATGATGTTCAAGAATTTGCCGGAAAACCCGGAACACAAGATTCTTTTTTCCACATTTTTAATCATTTGCACCAATCCGGCAAACAATTAATTTTAACAGCCGACCGTCCGCCAAGTGAACTTAACGGTGTGAGTGCAAGATTAATTTCTCGTTTTAAATGGGCTTTGACAACTGAACTTGTTGCTCCCGATTTTGAAACAAGAATTGCAATAATAAATAAAAAAACCAAAAACGACGGTATTGTTCTCGACAGACAAATTGTAAATTACCTTGCTGAAAATGTTTCCGGTTCAATTCGCGATTTGGAAGGAACCATAATTTCTTTAATGGCTCATTCAACTCTTAATAAAGAAGAAATTACTCTTGATTTTGCCAGAAAACAAATTGACCATTTAGATAAAAGACCAACAAATGATATGACAATTGATTTTATAAAGAAAATTGTTTGTGATTTTTTGGGAGTTAAAGTCGACGATATGCAAACAAAATCAAGAAAACAAGAAATTGTGCAAGCCAGACAAATTTCTATGTTCTTTGCAAAAAAATATACAAAAGCATCTTTGTCGACTATTGGTGCAGAAATTGGAAATAAAGATCACGCAACTGTTCTTTATGCACATAAAACTGTAAACAATCTTTTTGATACAGATAAAGTTTACAAAACAAACATTATGGGAATTGAACAAAGAATTATTGCTCTATTTTAATTTTTTTATGATTTAATTCATAAAAAAAAGCGGCCTTTAAAGCCGCTTTTTTTATTTCTAATATACTTTAACATTTCTATATTCCGACGGATATTTAACAGAATATTTTATACTTATTTTTTTTTGTGTACCGGGTTCCATTTTTAATTTCCATATTAATTTTCCGGATTTTTCATTATAATCGGCTTCTGAATCATCAACGTTTTCGACTTTAATTTTACTGTCTTGCGAAATTGGAATTTGATCTTCAATATTTAAAGTAATTGCAAACGGTTTATTGTTTTTTATTGATATTTCCCATGCCCTATCAACTTTATAATCGCCCGATAATATTTTGGAAGAATTAAATTCCGTTATACTTTCTCTTTTTATTTGAATATCTTTATCTATTCCCAACGAAATTTTTAGTGTGTCGCTAAAATTTTCAAGATTCAATTTTGTAACTCCGGTGTATGTGTCTTTAAAAAATATATTTGCTTCTCCGCTCAATAAATTTTCTTTACTCCAACTTGTTATTAATGCTGTTAAAAATACCTTTTCTTCCAATTTCGGAACTGATGTATATTCATAATTTGCTTCAAATTCAACATCTTTTATACTGATATCGTAATTTTTATTGTCGGAAGGAATTGTATAAGGAAACGGAATTTCAAAATCATAAAATGTTGTTACATCGGGCTTTGGAATTTCATTGGCTGAATTGCCAAAATCAACTCCGGTTTCGCTTTTTTCTATTTCTTTCTTTTTATTTCTAACAATATTAACTCCGGGAGTATTGCCTCCAAGAGATTTAAAACCTGTAATATCGTCTCCCGAAATTGTTGTAGATGAATATCCCAGTGATTTTTGATCTCGCGAAATTCCTAATGCGGTAACAACAACTTCTTCAATTTCCACGTCAGGTTGCAAAACAATATTAACATCTCCTGCTCTAAAAGGCATTTCTGATGATTTCATTCCAATGTAAGCAGTTACAATCACAGCATTTTGATTCTCGGTTTCCAAAGTAAAATATCCGTCAAAATCTGTCATTGTTCCGTAAGTTGTTCCTTTTTCTATTATTGAAACTCCGGGTAACGGATAACCTTCTTCATCGGTTACTCTTCCTCTCATTGATTTGTATGAGATTGTTTTGTTGTTATTATTTGTATTGTAAGAGTAATTTGTGTAATTATTTGATAATTTATATGGTTCAAGTTCGGGCAATTGTCCGCTAACTTCCGGATTGCTTGTTGAAAGAGTAAGTTTTACATTTTTCCAATCATAATCGGTGTTTTGATGAACATAAGCTTTATAATTAAACAAAACTTTAGAATTTGAATCTTTCACACGCACATCATAATAAGGATCCCAACCTGCATCGGAAATATAATAACTCAAATCGAATTTTATTTTATATTCTTTTGTTGAAGTAACGACTACAATAATTTCGGAAGTAGTTTGGTCTTTTTTGATATTCCATTCGTTAAGTTGAAGAGACATTAAACCGGCTTCTTTTCTAAAATCTCGTGTTTTGTTGTTTGCAATCATTCTTTTAATTTCAATTTCATTGAGTTTTTCTCTATAGAAATCTGTTAAATCCATTAAATCTTCAATGTTCACGCCGTTTTGAGTTCCGCCGATTGCCATATTGGATAAAATCAATTTTTTTTCATACAATAGAACTTCAATTATTCTGTTTTGCATTTGAATACTGTCTTTCAGCGAAGCAATTTTATCTTCCAGTTCTTTGATTTTACCCACCGATTTAGTTTTATTCAAATAATTAAATCTGTGGCTTACCGAAACAATTGTTAAATCGTTGTCGGGTTTTACTCTGATTGTGCTTTTATCGAGTTTTGTGCTTAAATCTTCAAAAACCAGAATTGTTTTTCCGGGTTTCAAAACTTTTTCGGCATTATGTGTAACTTGTGCTCCTTTTCTGTAAACAATTACGCTTTTAATAACTGATTTTACAGTTACTGTATCTTGAGCAATAATTCCCGAATAAACGAAAATTAATGTAAGTGAAATAATTATTTTTTTCATCTCTCTATAGTTTTAAGTTTATTTTAAATTGATTTTATTTCAAATTCAAATGCTTTTTAATTTCATTTAGTTTGTTAAGTGCATCAACAGGCGTTAAATTATTTATATCCAGATTTTTAATTTCATCTCTAATTTGTTTTAAAACCGGATCGTCTAATTGAAAGAAACTTAATTGCATTCCTTCGCGATGTTCAGCAAGTTCGTCAACTTTTTCGAGCAAATCTTCTTTTCTGTGAGTTTTTTCCAGTTCCAGCAAAATTTCATTTGCACGTTTTACAATACTTTGCGGCATTCCGGCAAGTTTTGCAACATGAATACCAAAACTGTGTTCGCTTCCGCCTTTTACAAGTTTACGAAGAAAAATAATTTTATTATTGATTTCTTTTACCGAAACATTAAAATTTTTGATTCCCGAAAAAGATTTTTCCATTTCGTTTAATTCGTGATAATGAGTTGCAAAAAGTGTTTTAGCTTTTGCTTTCGGAAATTCATGAATATATTCCACAATCGACCAAGCAATAGAAATTCCGTCGTAAGTGCTTGTTCCTCTTCCGAGTTCGTCGAATAAAACCAAACTGCGAGTTGATATATTATTAAGAATACTTGCTGCTTCATTCATTTCGACCATAAAAGTAGATTCGCCCGACGAAATATTGTCAGACGCTCCTACCCTTGTGAAAATTTTATCGACATAACCAATTTTTGCACTTTCGGCAGGAACAAAAGAACCGATTTGAGCGAGCAAAACAATTAAAGCTGTTTGTCTGAGCAAAGCTGATTTTCCTGCCATGTTTGGTCCTGTAACAATTATAATTTGTTGGTCTTCATTATCCAAATAAACGTCATTCGGAATATATTCTTCATCGGGCGGAAGAGAATTTTCAATAACAGGATGTCGTCCGGCTTTTATATCCAAAATGTCTGAATCGTTAATTTCCGGGCGAACATAATTATTGTTTTTCGCAACAATTGCAAGCGAAATCATACAATCCAAATGAGCAACATTTCTTGCATTTTCTTGAATGGCAAAAATATAATCGGAAAGACTTACCACAATTTCTCCGAAAATTCTATTTTCTATTGCCAAAATTTTTTCTTCGGCACCAAGAATTTGTTCTTCGTATTGTTTAAGGTCTTCGTTAATATATCTTTCGGCGCTCACAAGAGTTTGTTTACGTGTCCATTCAGCGGGAACTTTATCTTTATAAATATTCCTAATTTCAAAATAATATCCGAAAACATTGTTAAAACCAATTTTTAAGGAAGAAATTCCGGTTTCATAAGCAAGTTTTCTTTGCAAATCTGCCAGATAATCTTTTCCCGAAAAAGCTAATTTTCTTAATTTGTCTAAATCTTCGTTAACACCTTCTGCAATTACATTTCCTTTTTGAATTTGCACCGGCGGATCGTCGTTAATTTCTTTTGCAATTCTGTTTCTAATTTCCGAAAGCGGATTTAATTTGTCGGCAACAGAAATTAAATTTTTTTCTCCCGATGAAATTCCAAATTCTTTAATTTTTTCTACAGCAAAAAGAGCATTTTTTAATTGAACAACATCACGCGGATTAATTCTTTGCGAAGAAATTTTAGAATTCATTCGTTCCAAATCGCCGGTTTCCTTAATAAGTTTTCTGATATCGGATTTTATTTCTTCGTTTTCATAAAAATATTGAACCAAATCTAATCTTTCATTTATCAAACGAATATCTTTCAAAGGCAAAGCAAGCCTGCGTTTCATTAATCTGGAACCGGGCGGCGAAACAGTTTTGTCTATAACATCAAGCAAAGTTTGAGAATTTTCGCCCAAAGAATGAAAAAGTTCGAGATTTCTGATTGTGAATTTATCGAGCCAGACATTATTTTCTTCTTCAATTCTTGAAATTCCTGTAATATGTTTTAAATCTCTGTGTTCGGTTAAATCAAGATATTGAAGAATTGCTCCGGCTGCGGTAATTCCGTATTCCAAAGTGTTAACTCCAAAACCTTTAAGCGAATTTGTGTCAAATTGTTTCAGCAAACGTTCGCTACTTGTTTGTTCGGTGAAACACCAATCTTCGAGTTTATAGGAATAATATCTGTTTCCGAAAGTTTCTTTAAATAAATCATTTTTACTTCTTTCAAACAAAACTTCTTTTGGAGAGAAACCGGCTACTAACTTTTCAATATACTGAAAAGAGCCTTGCGAAAGATAAAATTCGCCTGTTGACAAATCCAAAAAAGCAACTCCTGCCATTTGTTTTCCGAGATTTACGCATGCAAGAAAATTATTTTCGCGATGGTCGAGAACATTATCGCTAAGAGTAACTCCGGGAGTTACAAGCTCTGTAACTCCGCGTTTAACGATATTTTTTGTAGTTTTCGGGTCTTCGAGTTGTTCGCAAATTGCAACACGCTGTCCGGCTCGCACAAGTTTTGGTAAATAAGTATCAATTGCATGATATGGAAATCCGGCAAGTTCAACAAATTGTGCAGAACCATTGGCTCGTTTGGTAAGAGTAATCCCGAGAATTTCGGAAGCTTTTATTGCATCATCGGAAAAAGTTTCATAAAAATCGCCCACTCTGAATAGTAAAATTGCATCAGGATGTTTTGATTTTATCTGATTATATTGTTTCATTAAAGGTGTTTCCACTATATTGTTTGCCATAATAAAGCATTATTTTATTTTGATTTGAGCAAAGATAAAAAATTATTTCGGGAGCACATTTGAATGAACTCATTATGTATTAAATAGTTTTCAACAATTTGAAAAATCTACGTCGAAATTGGCAAAATGTAGAAATAAAATATCAATTTAAATAATTCATTTATCATATTTTAACGGAAAAAAGTTATGTTAAACAACCCAAAAAGATTTTTTTTTATGTTGAACTTGAATTATAAATTTACATTATCAATTTTAGTAAAACAATTTTCTTTTTCAATTATTTAAAGGCATAAAAACTATAAGAAATGAAAAAAATATTAGTAATCGGTGCAGGATTATCGTCTTCATCATTAATAAAATATTTGCTTGAACATTCTGAAGCAAATGATTGGAAAATACGTGTCGGCGATATGTCGGAAGAAACTGCAAAGCGAAAAATTTTCGGACATAAAAACGGCGAAGCTTTTATGTTTAACATTAACAATGCCGAACAGCGTGAAAATGAAATAAAATCGGCCGATTTGGTAGTTTCTATGTTACCTGCAAGTATGCACTTTTTGGTTGCAGAAATGTGCGTGAAATATTCCAAAAATATGGTAACTGCTTCTTATGTTTCCAAAGAAATTAAGGCTTTGAACGATATTGCCGTAGAGAAAGGAATTATTATTTTAAATGAAATTGGTGTTGATCCGGGAATAGATCACATGTCGGCAATGAAGGTTATTGACGAGATAAAAGCAGAAGGCGGAAAACTTACAGCATTTCGTTCATACACAGGCGGATTGGTTGCCAGAGAATATGATAATAATCCGTGGAATTATAAATTTACTTGGAATCCGCGAAATGTTGTTGTTGCCGGACAAGGCAGTGCCGCACAATTTATTGTAAACGGTAAATATAAAAATATTCCTTACTACCAACTTTTCAAAAGAACAATAATTACGGAAGTTTTGGATTACGGCGAATTTGAAGTTTACCCGAACAGAGATTCATTAAAATACAGAGAAATTTATTCATTAGAAAATATTCCGACAATGATTCGCGGAACAATGCGACGACCCGGATTTTCAAAATCGTGGGATATTTTTGTTCAACTTGGTGCAACAGACGATACATATACTTTGGAAAATTCCGAAAATATGACATATTGTGAATTTATAAACACATTTTTGAAAAACGAAGAAGAAACTTCTGTTGAAGAAAAATTAAGAAAACATTTTAATCTTGACAGTGATTCAAGCACAATGCACAAATTACGATGGTTGGATATTTTTAAGGAAATAAAAATTGGATTAAAAAATGCGACACCTGCACAAATTCTTCAACAAATATTGGAAAAGAAATGGGTTTTGAATGTTCAAGATAAAGATGTGATTGTGATGCAGCATAAATTTGAATATGAAATAAACGGAAAACGAGAAAGAATAACTTCGTCGCTTATTGTTGAAGGACAAGACCAAGTTCACACAGCAATGTCAATAACAGTGGGCATTCCGGTTGCAATTGCGGTAAAACTAATATTAACGGGAAAAATTACCGATAAAGGAATTCAAATTCCGGTTAAGAAAAATATTTACGCACCTGTTTTAGAAGAACTTCAAGAATACGGAATTAAATTTAT
>DZBS01000137.1 GCA_022729995.1 Draconibacterium orientale
TAGTCTCATTCGCAATTATTAAATGATTTGAATAATTTGGCAATTAATTTAATGAGATTAATATTTTTCATTTATAATTTTTTTTCAATGTAGATTTTTTTCTTAGGAAGTAAAAAAATATTTTAAAAATAAAACGAAAAATCAATAAATGAGCATGTTTAATTATTGATTTTTCTGATTTTATATTGTTTGAATTTTTTTTTATATGAAATGAAATATTATCTTTTTATAAAATAATTTACATTGTCGTTTATAAATGTATAATTATTTGCTTTGTCGGAAATATACAAACCTTTCTTTTTACCGTCGTTGTCGAAATCTTTATTGAACGCAACATTTGATTTGTTTATCCAAACAGGATTTATTTCGCCGGATATTCCGTCGTCGCAAATTTTCTTTTGATTTTTTCCGTCAATATTTACAATAAATGTTGGTCCGTGAGCCAAATCGCCCATTCCGGTAATTATCGAAAACATTAACTTCGACGAATCCGGAGAAGGAATAATATTCATAAATTCTTTTGAATATTCTGTTAATTCGGCATTTTCTTCATCGTTTTGGGAAAGAATTTTGGAGTCTAAATGTTTAGTTTCAGAAATTTTTATTTCAGATTTGTCAAGTTTTGTTAAAAATAATTCGTAGGTATCTTTATAAGGTCTTGAATTAAATCTTTCGGAAAGTTTAATGTTATTTGTTCCTTTTTTTGTATTTATTTCTTCATTAATTATGTAAACATTGTTTTCTTTACTTGAAAACTTATTATTTTTTAAGTTGAAAACAATCATTTTTGAAAATCCTTCCATCCAAACGTATTCATATTCAAGAAAAAGACTGTCGTTACGAAAAAGAAATTTTCCTTTTTCATCATAAGTTTCGGTTTTCAATTTTGTTGAATCAATTTTTAAATCGGCGAGCCATTGAATGTCAAAATTATTTCCGGTAATTACAGCTTTTTTCATCCAAATTTTTCCGTTTTTATGAGCTGTATAGAATAATGTATTTCTGTCTTTTCCAAAAACTACGTGTTCAATTCTTGAACTGTCCGGAAATCTAACCGAAATATTATCTTTAATATCATAAAAATATAATTCGCCGTTTTTAACATAGCATAAATTGTATTTTCTTTCGTCGATATTAAAAACCGGAATTGTGTTTGCGTCTACAGCAACTGAATCAATTTCTATTAATGTCGATTCGTTTTGGTTTACAATTGAATCTTTTGTTTGATTGGGATTTTCTTTTGATTTGCATCCAAGTTCAAAAATTATTAGAACGATTGATAAAAAAAAGACAGTTTTTTTCATGATTTTCAGATTTTGGTTTGATACCGGATTATTTCAAATTTTATTTTTCAAAAACATTGATTTATAAATATATGACTTTTTTCCTAAAGTATTAAAAACTTGCTAAAAATTCATTTAAGGATTGACATCATTTTACTTTTGTCTTTTATATTTTGGTATTTTCTTAATTTTCAAATTATTGATATTATTATATTTATAAGAATTAAATGTATTTCTTAAATGCCAAATTCTATTATTTAATAGGTACTATTATAATGTCGTCTCTCCGAGACTTTATACTGAAAATGTCTTATTTCTACCATAATATCGTCCCTACAGGACTTTTAAAATTATTAAATATTTTTTGATTTTTTAGTAACTTCAATCCGAAATTTTGGTAAAAAAGGTCTACCGGAAAAACGAAAACACAGTCGTGGGTGAAATTAAAAAACATCCTTAAATTCAATATAAAAATCTGTAATAAATACATGTTTTTTTTATAAATAATGTTGTCCCTGACGGACTTTAAAACGAAATATCTTATTTTTTAACAACTAACAGCCAATATTCAATAGATAATTTTACGTAATTCTTATATTTCAAATTCAATCTTTTTTATATCAAATCTCAAATCTAATTAAGGAATTTTCACATATTTATGCATTTGAATTGAAAGATTCCATTTCGGATTGTTCTTTGCATATTCAACAATTAAATTTGTCATTTCTTCTCGCACGCTCCATTCGGGTTGCAAATACAGTTTGCAGTTTTTTCCAACTTTGTGAGAGCATTCTTCGGCCCAATCTATATCGGCAGGTTTTGCAATAATCATTTTTATTTCGTGAGCTTTTGCGTAATTTTCTTCTAACGGAGCTTGTTGTTTTTTTGGTGAAAGACAAATCCAATCCCAAATTCCGGAAATTTTATATGCTCCCGATGTTTCAAGAAAAGTTTCAATATTATTTTTTTGTAATTCTTCGGAAAGAAAATCTAAATTATAGCTTGTTGGTTCGCCGCCTGTTACAACAATAGATTTTGCCGGTGTTTTAATAACTTTTGCAACAATTTCTTTGTAATCGGCAAGTTTATGAACATCGGCTTTCCACGAAATTTTTGTGTCGCACCAACTGCAAGCAATATCGCAACCGCCGAGGCGTATAAAATATGCAGGTTTTCCGGTATTGTAACCTTCGCCTTGAATTGTATAAAACTCATCTATTAACGGAAGTTTTTTTCCGTTTTCAAAAATATCATTCATTTTTCGGTTTTCTAAAAATTAAGAAAAAGCTGCCTTGCATTTTTCAATACAAGAGCAGCTTTTTAGAATTATTTATTTAATTAAAAATTATTCAACAGTCCAAATACTTCCGCTGTTTAATAAATCGTCCATACATTTAATTTTCGATTTTGCTTGAACAGCTTTAATTTGTTCTTCGAGCATTGCATCGTATGTAGGTTTTTTAACTGCACGAATTACACCAAAAGCCATTGGCAGATTTGGGTGTTTCATATTAATTAATGCAAGGTGTAGCGAAGGATCTTCTTCTTGTGCGTCGTGAACAAGAATATCTTTTAAAGTTATTCCGTTTTCGCCTATTGTAACAGCTTTCAGTTTAAATCCGTCGAGAACAATTCCTTTGTCTTTGTTGGTTCCAAAAAGCATTGGTTCGCCGTGTTTTAGCCAAATTTGTCTGTCGTCTCTAACTTCTTTGTCAGTTAAATAATTGAATGTTCCGTGATTGAAAATTACGCAATTTTGCAAAATTTCAACGATAGAAGTTCCTCTGTGTCCGTCGGCTTCTTTTAAAACTTCAACTGTTTCGTTAACTTTATTGTCGATAGAACGTGCAAAAAAAGTTCCGTGTGCTCCTAAAACAAGTTCGCCCGGGTTAAAAGGTTCTTCAATTGTTCCGAACGGTGAAGTTTTAGTGATTTGTCCCAACAATGAAGTTGGAGAGTATTGTCCTTTTGTTAAACCGTAAATTTGGTTATTGAAAAGAAGAACGTTTACATCAATATTTCTTCTTATTTCATGAATAAAATGATTTCCTCCGATAGCAAGTGCATCGCCGTCGCCGGTAATTTGCCACACGCTAAGTTTAGGATTTGCGGCTTTCACTCCGGAAGCAAGAACTCCTGCACGTCCGTGAATTCCGTGAAATCCGTATGTGTTCATGTAATAAGGAAATCGTGATGAACAACCAATTCCCGAAACAACAGCGTAATCTTCTTTTTTGTGATTTAAATCAGCCATTGCTTTTTGTACTGCATTTAATACAGCAATATCTCCGCAACCCGGACACCATCTAACTTCCTGATCGCTTTTAAAATCTTTGAATGTATATTTTGTTTCTGTGCTCATGACTAATATTATTTTTCAGATATTTCGATAAATTTATTTTTTAATTCAAGAACTGTAAAAGGAAGTCCTTGTATTTTTGTATATCCTTGATAGTTAAATTTAGGAAATTTCATTCTTAAATAATGAATAAATTGTCCCATATTTATTTCACAAACTAAAATGTTTTTGTATTTGGCAAAAACTTCACTTGTATTTTTTGGAAGCGGATTTATATAATTAAAATGTACATGTGCAAATTTCTTTCCTTCTAATCCTAATTCTCTTACGGCTGTTGTGATATGTCCGTAAGTACTTCCCCAACCAACAACAAGTGTATCGGAATCTATTGCACCTTCAATTTCCAAATTTGGAATAAAATCGGCAATTTTTTCTACTTTATTGGCTCTGTGGTACGACATTATTTCGTGGTTTTCGGCAACGTAAGAAACAGTTCCGGTTTTGTCCATTTTTTCGAGTCCTCCAATTCTGTGTTCTAAACCTTCCATTCCCGGAATTGCCCAAGGTCTCACAAGATTTTCGTCGCGTGAATACGATAAATATTCTGTTGTGCCTTTAGGAACAAGTTTAGTTTTAATTTGGGGCATGTCTTTCATTGCAGGAATTTTCCAAGGTTCTGTTCCGTTTGCTATAAATCCGTCGGTTAATAATAAAACCGGTGTCATGTGTTCAAGTGCAATTTTTGAAGCAGCGTAAGCATAATCAAAGCAGTTTGAAGGCGTGCTTGCTGCAATTACAGGAACCGGACTTTCGCCGTTACGTCCGTAAAGTGCTTGAAATAAATCCGATTGTTCAGTTTTTGTAGGTAAACCTGTTGAAGGTCCGCCGCGTTGAACATCAATGATGACCAATGGAAGTTCGGTGATAACAGCAAGTCCGATTGCTTCGGATTTTAATGCTAAACCCGGACCCGAAGTTGAAGTTGCGGCAAAATTTCCTGCAAATGCAGCTCCAATTGAAGTTACAATTCCACCAATTTCGTCTTCTGCTTGAAATGATTTTGCTCCTAAATCTCTTCTGTAAGAAATTTCTTGAATTATTTCTGATGCCGGAGTTATTGGATAAGAACCTAAAAAGAAAGGTAAGTTTGCTTTTTCGGCAGCAGCTAAAAGCCCCCAAGCTGTGGCTACGTTTCCGTTAATGTTTCTGTATTTTCCTTTTTCAATTTGCGATGACTCAACTCTGAAAGAAGGCATTGCTTGAATTGCATCGGCATAGTTGAAACCGTCTTTCATGGCTTTCATGTTTGCTTCTGCAATTTCAGGTTTTTTTGCAAATTTTGATTTTAAGAAATTAAAAGAGTGATCCATTGGTCTGTCGAAAATATTATAAACAATACCAAGAGCAAACATGTTTTTGCTTCTTGCAATACTTTTTGCATCAAGTCCGGAGTCTTTTAAACTTTCTTTTGTAAGTTCGGTAATTGGAGCTTCAATAAGATTGTAGTTTTCGTACAATCTTTTTAGTTTTTCATCTTCGCAACCTGCTTTTTCAAGATTTCGCGGAGTGAATTCATTTATGTCAATTATAATTGTACCTCCGTCTTTTATCATTTTAGCATTAGCTTTTAAAGCTGCAGGATTCATAGCAATTAAAACATCTGCATAATCGCCCGGTGTGTCAACTCTTTTTCCGAAATGTAATTGGTATCCGGAAACTCCGCCGACAGTTCCTTGCGGTGCTCGTATTTCCGCAGGATAATCGGGAAATGTAGATACATCGTCGCCTACAATAGCCGCTGTGTTTGATAATTGTGTTCCTGTGAGTTGCATGCCGTCTCCGGAATCACCGGCAAATTTAACGACAACTTGCTCAACTTCAATAATTCTTTTTTCCATAATGAAATATTTGTAAAAAAATGTTGTGCTTTTAAATTTCAAGTCGCAAATTTATTAAATTAATTTTTAAACCATTAATATACATACATGTTTTTAGATATATATTGGTTTTTTTTTCAGAGTGTATATTTTATGTAATTTTAATTTATTTAATTCTTCTAATATTGTGTATTTACTATGCACACACAGTTTTTTTATTTAAAATTTGTGTTGATCTAATATGTTTTATATTTTATTTTTAGTCAAATTTTCATTTATTTAATTGATAAATATTTTTTAAAATCTTTTTTTAAACCGAAAATAATTTTTTAACCAATCATTTTGTGCTTTTATCATAAAATTAAATATTTATATTCAAAATTGTTTTATTTATCATTTATTTATGATATTTTTAAAACTTAATTTACAACATATTTTATTATAAAAAAAGAATTATGGGATTACAAGGGATTTTTGACAAGCTTGAAACATTTTCGGATAAAACCGATCAATCAGAAGGTATAATTTCACAAGACAGAGTTGCGAGGAAAGCTGAATATAATGCGTTTGTAAGAAACAACTTTTTTATGACTGTGGAAGAAAGAAAAAATTTTAATTCGTCATATATGGGAAATAAATTGCCAAAATTTGTCCGATATGCACCAAAACCTGAATTAGACGGATATTACAAAATCGGGATTATGGGAATTTTAAATAACCCGAATGCACAATGGAAAGGTTATTTGCCTACAAGCAAATATTTTATGTATCAGTTAAAACTTACAAAAGATTTTAGTTTTGCAGCATTTACTGTAACTGATATTGATTTTTCTTTAATTGGTATAATTTTGGCAATTTTAATTACAGTCGGTCTTTTTTTAGCAGCTGTTGCAATTCGACTTCCAATTGGAATTTTATTAACTATAATTCAATTCTTTGTTGTAATTTTTGCATCAAAAAATTTATCAAATAAATCTGAAATTTAGATTGTAAATTTCAATAAATTTAAAGTTATCAATCATGAAAAATTATAAATCTTTATTTCTAATAGTTATATTTTTATTTGCTTTATTTGGTTGTTCTTCAGAAGAAAGTGAATGGGAAAAAGCTAAAAACGAAAATTCAATTTTAACTTTCGAGAAATTTTTGAAAGAATATCCTAAATCTGAAAAATTTGATTCCGCAAATTATTTTATTCAGAAAATAGATTTTGGAATTTCAAAACAAAAAAAATCAACTAAAGATTTTAACTATTTTATTAAAAAATATCCTAAAAGTGTTTTTTCCGATTCTGCCCAACTTTATATTGAAAATATTGAGTTTAGTGATGTGAAAAAATCAAATAAAATTTCTGTTTATATTGATTTTATTAAAAATTATCCGGAAACAAAATTAATTGAAAACTTTTCTGATTCAAAAGTAGAGTTTCTAATAAACGAATTTTCCTACACTTTTTCCAAAAATTGTCAATCAAAATTTAAAAAATCCGAAAAAGGAAATTCAATTATAAAAGAATCAAAATTTGCGCCCGGATCAATGATAAATTTTGGAGGATTATCTTTAAAAGTTGGAGCGGAAGGAGCAAGTATAAGTGTTGAAAACAAAGAAACTGCAATTGTTGATATAGATACAGAAACAAATATTTTTGAACCATATTTAAGCTTGTATATAAGCAAAAATGTTGTGCTAATTAGCGGAAAATCCGGTGCAGAATTTACACGCTTATCCGACAAAAAAATCAAAATAACAAAAGGAATTCTTTATAAAGTTTTATTAAATTAATTTTCTTTTACATTAATTATTTTTTTTATATCAGAGTTCAATCAGTCAAATCTGTGTGCCATTATTTATGGAACACTGATTAAACTGATTTTTCTGATTTAGACTGATTTTTTTATCTGCGTTAATCAGTCAAATCAGTTCAATCTGCGTGCTTTTTTAAAAATTAACGAAAAATAATGTAATGCCCAAAAATGCTAAAAATGCTCCGATTATTTCGCGAAATTTAATTTTTTCTTTGAACATGAAATGCGAAAAAGGGATTATCAAAATAGGCACAATAGACATTAATGTTTGTGCAACTCCGGCACTTACTTTTTGAACTGACAACAGCGAAAAAGAAACACCCAAAAACGGACCAAAAAAAGTTCCGATAACCAAAGCTAAACTTTCTTTTTTATTCTTTGTAGTAGCTTTGAGTAAATGCCATTTGTTAAATACCGTAAAAATTATTGCAAACCCTATTCCTCCAACAAAAACTCTAATTTGCGAAGCAGCAAAAGCATCAAAATTACCCATTCCGTATTTACTCAAAACTAATCCCAAACCTTGTCCGATTGCTCCGCCCATTGCAAATATAAGTCCGACAATCGGATATTTGAATTTGTATTTATTTTTAAGCGAAGCATTTTTATCGCCGTTTTTGTTTATCACAACCAATGAAATTCCAAACATTGTTACAAACATACCTATAAATTCAGGTTTTGTCATTATTTCGCCCAGCATTAACCAACTGAAAAATGCAGCAAAAGCCGGTGCCAAAGCCATTATTACCTGAGAAACCCTTGCACCGATTTGTTCATAAGCTTTGAAAAGAAAATAATCGCCCAGAACAAAACCTACAATCCCCGATAATCCGAGCCAAATCCATGTGTGCATATCGGCATCAACAGGAAAAATTTTACCTCTTACAAAATATTCAAATATTGAGAGAATAAAAAAAGCAAGAACCAATCTTACTAAGTTTACTGTTAACGAACCGAATTTTTTGGCAGAAATTTGAAAAGCCAAAGAAGTTATTGTCCATAAAACAGCGGTAATTAACCCGTAAATTTCTCCTAAATGATTCATATTTATTGTTATATCTATTTA
>DZBS01000138.1 GCA_022729995.1 Draconibacterium orientale
TAAGTAGTCTGTCGGATATTTCTGAAAAAAAAATAATAATTTTTTAAAAATAATTTGGAGGGTTATTTTTTTAATATATATTTGCACTCGCTTTTAAGGAAAATAATTCTTAAAAGAAATTTTAAAAGGGCGATTAGCTCAGTTGGTTCAGAGCATTTGGTTTACACCCAAAGGGTCGGGGGTTCGAATCCCTCATCGCCCACTAAAAGGATAACATTAATTTGTTGTCCTTTTTTTTATGTCGATTTTGTTTTCAAATTAATCTAATTTTTAGAACATTTTCAAGCAATATCAATATAGTAATTAAATTTTTTTGGTCTGTTTAATACATAGAATTTTTTAAATTTACGAAATCATTCTTCACAAATTTTATTTTCACGAAATATTTAAAGCATTTTACACCGATATCACGATAATTTTTTTTTCTGTCCCTAAACACATAAAATTTTTTCTGTGCTTATGAAAAAAAGAATAATTTTGTATGAAATTAAAAACTAAAGAAAAATGGCAAAAATTACTAAAATTGACGCTTTAAAATACCACTCCGACGGGAGACCGGGAAAAATTGAAGTTGTGCCCACAAAACCACACAGCACTCAAAGAGACTTAGCTTTAGCTTATTCGCCCGGAGTTGCAGAACCATGTTTGGAAATTGAAAAAAATCCCGAAGATGTATATAAATATACTGCAAAAGGAAACTTAGTTGCCGTAATTTCTAACGGAACTGCAGTTCTCGGACTTGGTGACTTGGGAGCTTTAGCCGGAAAACCGGTTATGGAAGGAAAAGGTTTATTGTTTAAAATATTCGCCGACATTGATGTTTTTGATATTGAAGTTGACACAATGGATATTGATAAATTTGTTGAAACAGTTAAATTAATTTCACCAACTTTTGGAGGAATTAATCTTGAAGACATCAAAGCTCCCGAATGTTTTGAAATTGAAGAAAGACTAAAAAAAGAATTGAATATTCCTGTAATGCACGACGACCAACACGGAACTGCAATAATTTCTTCTGCCGGACTTATTAATGCTTTGGAAATTGTAGGAAAAAAAATTGGAGACGTAAAAATTGTAGTAAGCGGAGCAGGAGCTTCTGCAATGGCTTGCACAAAATTAATTATATCATTAGGAGCTAAAAAAGAAAATGTTATAATGTGCGATACAAAAGGTCCAATAACTGCTGTAAGAACAGATCTTACTAAATATAAAAAAGAATTTATTACTTTAAGAGATATTCACACTTTTGAAGATGCAATGAAAGAAGCAGATGTATTTTTAGGTTTATCTGCAAAAGATTTAGTTTCTAAAGAAATGGTTAGGTCAATGGCAAAAGATCCTATTATTTTTGCAATGGCAAATCCGGATCCGGAAATTTCTTACGAAGACGCAATTGACGCAAGACCCGACGTAATTATGGCAACCGGTCGTTCCGATTATCCAAATCAAGTTAATAACGTACTCGGTTTTCCTTTTATCTTTAGAGGTGCATTAGACGTTAGAGCAACAGCAATTAACGAAGAAATGAAAAAAGCTGCCGTTTATGCTTTAGCCGGTTTGGCAAAAGAACCTGTTCCTGAAGAAGTTAACAAAGCATATAATCAAAAAAATCTTACTTTCGGAAGAGAATATATAATTCCAAAACCTTTGGATCCGAGATTGATATACACTGTTGCTCCGGCAGTTGCTAAAGCCGCTATGAATTCGGGGGTATCTCTTTCTCCAATTAAAGACTGGGACGCATATATAGAAATTCTAAAAGCAAGACTCGGTTCCGACAATAAATTAATTTCAAGAATTCAATCACAAGCAAAAAGAGAAAAGAAACGCGTTGCTTTTGCAGATGCCGAAAACTATAATGTTCTTAAAGCAGCACAAATTTCTATGATTGAAGGAATTGCCGACCCAATTTTGATTGGTGATAAAGATGAAATTCTTAAAATTATTAATGAATTTGAACTTACAGAATTATTGGAAGCAATAATTATTGACCCGAGAAGTCATGAAGAAGAGCAAAGACGTAAAAAATATTCAGACTATTTTTATCAAAGCAGAAACAGAAAAGGTGTATCAATTACCGATGTAGCTCAAAAAATGTATATTCCAAATTATTGGGGAACAATGATGGTTGAACACGGCGAAGCCGATGCATTTATTACAGGATATTCAACAAAATATTCCGAAGCACTAAAAACTATTGTAGAAGTTGTTAAATGTAAATCTGAGGTCGATCATATTGCAGGAATGTATATTATGATGACAAAAAAAGGACCTTACTTTTTTGCGGATACAACAGTAAATATTCAACCAACATCTAAAATGATTGTTGACACTACACTTTTAACTGCTCAAACAATTAAGAGATTGAATATTGAACCAAAAATTGCAATGGTTTCATTCTCTAATTTTGGAACAACAAAAGCCGGAAATCCTGAGACTGTAAGAAAAGCAGTAGAAATTTTGCATAAAGATTATCCCGAAATTATTGTTGACGGAGAAATGCAAGCAAATTTTGCACTTAATCCCACAATCCGACAAAAGAAATTCCCTTTTAGCAAATTAAAAGATATGAATGTGAATACACTCATTTTCCCCGATTTGAATTCCGGAAATATTGCTTATAAAATGCTCCAAGAAATTGGAAATGCAGAAGCTTTAGGCCCTGTATTGATGGGATTGAAAAAACCTATGCACATTGTTCAGTTAGAATGTTCGGTTAGAGAAATTTTAAATATGACAGCTCTTGCCGTAATTGATGCTCAAGCAATGAATAAATAATTTTGTTGATTTATATAAATTGAATTATTACATTTGCAGTTGTAACAAATACAAAATAATATTTTTTTTAAATTTTTATTTGTATTTTTAGCACAATTGTTAATCTTTTAAAAAATAATATTATGCCACGAGTAATAACAGAACCTTGTGTAGGTTGTAAACACGGTGATTGTGTTGAGGTATGCCCAACAGATTGTTTTTATGAATTAGATAACATGCTTGTTATCAATCCCGATGATTGTATTGATTGCGCCGCTTGCGAATCGGAATGTCCGGTCTCAGCAATTTTCCCCGATGACGAAGCAGATCAAAAATGGGTGAAAATAAATGCCGAAGCAGATTTTTCAAACATCAAAAACATTACTTCAAAAAGTGAAATTACACGATAATTTTACTTATCTTTAATTTTTATTAAAAGAGGCAGAAATGTCTCTTTTTTTATTTTTCTAAAAGAATCAATATCTTATTAAAATATTCGTCGGCAAATTTGGAATTATTTATTTCCGATAATTTTTCAGATTTAATTACAGAGCTTTTGTAATATCTCCAAAACCACGGAAATATTGATATAAAACTATCTAAAACAGTCATTTTTAGTGCAAAATTAATACCTGTAAATACAACAAACGATACAAGAAAAAAAGATTTTCCGCCGTTAATATAATCATGATTGTAAATCAATCCGCTTCCCGGAATTATAAAACTTAGGATTTTTGCCTTTTTTGGGTTAAAGATTTTTTCATTTTTTAAATTGACAAAAATATTTTTAAGTTCAATTAATTTTAATTCATTTTCAGAAAAACATTTTGAAAAATAAAGTTCAGAATTTGAAAAATCATTTTTTCTGAAATACAAAATTCCTTTCAGACAATTTATGTCATTTCTAAAAACCTTATTTTCTGATAATAATTCGGAATTTAATAATTTTTCTGCATCACCGAGTTTATTTTCAAGAATAAGGAAAGATGTTTTTTTTAAGTATAAAAGAGTATCAAACTTATTATATTTTATTGCCGAATCGCAAAAATTTGTTGCAGAACGATAATCTTTTTCTGAAATGCTACATTCCGCTATTTTAATACTTAATTCGCACTTTTTAATTGAGTCGTTTGTGAAAAAAATTAATCTTTTATACAATAAAATTGCATTTGAAAAATCACCTTTTTCAAAACAAATATCTGCCGAATTATTTATTTCGTCAAAATTCTGAGAAAAACTTTTTGAAGAGATGAAAAAAAATGATAAAGATAAAAGTATATTTATTTCAATTAATTTCTTAAGCATAACAAGTGTTTTGTGAATATTATTTGTTTTTAGAATTATCAAAATGTGAAATTATGAAAAAAAAAATGAAATTTTTTTGATTTTTTGATTTGTTTTGTAAAAAAGTATTAAATTTGCAGAAGCTTTTGGGTTAACACCCATTAGTGTTTTTTTCATAGTAAGTTTTAGGTTAGTTGTTTAGGGCGGATTTCAATCCGCCCTTTTCTTATTTAAAAAAGATTATATGTTTGAAACAAAAAATTACGGACTGATAAATTTTTTTGAAACTCCTTTCAACGAGTTGATGCAAAAACGTATTCACAAAGTTTTAATAGTTTGCAGTGAATATGATTCTTTCACTTTGGAAGAAGACGGAAGAATTGAAGAACAAATATTTAACGAATATGTTGCTCTAAATCTTAGATATCCGCCAAATATTATACATGCTACAACTGCAGAAGATGCTCTAAAAATAATGCACGAGACTTACATTGATTTAGTGATTACAATGCTTAATGTAGGCGAAAAATTTGACGCTTTTGAATTTGCTAAAGAAATTAAAAGAAAATATTCGGGAAAACCTGTTGTAATTCTAACACCTTTTTCACGAGAAGTTTCAATTATGTTGAAACACGAAGATTTAAGTGCAATAGATTATGTTTTTAGTTGGCTTGGAAGTGCCGATATTCTTCTGGCAATTATTAAATTAATTGAAGATAAAAAAAATGCCGAAACAGATTTAAGAGCCGGAGTTCAAGCCGTAATTCTTGTTGAAGATTCTATCAGATATTATTCGGGATTTCTTACAAATATGTATAAAATTCTTCTTACTCAATCCAAAAAATTCATGCAAGAAGGTCTTACCGAACATCATAAAATGTTGAGAATGAGAGGAAGACCCAAAATATTTCTTGCTACAAATTACGAAGAAGCCGTTGAACTTTATTCAACATATAAAAATAATATTCTCGGAATTATTTCCGACACAAAATATAAAAGAAACGGTGTTACCGACCCTGAAGCCGGAATAAGATTTATTAAAAATGTTAAGAAAGACAACAAATA
Organism: Draconibacterium orientale; assembly: GCA_022729995.1. Taxonomy (GTDB): domain Bacteria; phylum Bacteroidota; class Bacteroidia; order Bacteroidales; family JAADGE01; genus DZBS01. The sequence goes on from DZBS01000138.1 coordinate 5,107, forward strand.
TCTGCCCGTTATTTTACAATCATCGGATATTGATAATCAAATAGCTGCAAAAGAGTTAAATGTTACATTTCTTCATAAGTTTTCAAAAAATTTATCTTATGAACTTAAAACTTTTATGAATGAATATTTTGCTTTCGGCTCTTTTCAATTTAAAGATCCAAAAACAAAAGAAACAATTGCTATTGCAAGTGATTTAAAAACTCTTCAAAAATTAATTTTAGAAATTCCCGACGATTCGTTTGAATATCACATTAAAAGAAATCATATCTCAAAATGGTTGAATGCCAGAGCTTTATTTCCTTTAGCCGATTTTTTTGCTCAAGTTTCTGTTGAAGATTTTAATTACGATTTGCCTAAAATAAGAAATTTTATTTTTGTAACAATTTCAAATTTTAGAAAATCAAAATCCCGCGGTGTAATTGCTGTTTTTGACACTGATAAATACGACGATACTCTTATTTTTTCAAGAATTGGAAACGGTTATATGGGAGGAAAAGCCCGTGGATTAGCATTTTTAGATTTACTTATAAAGAATAATCCTACTCTTGACAGTTTTAGTGATACTGTAATCAGAATTCCAAGAACTGTTGTAATTAGTACAGATATTTTTGATCAATTTATAGAATCAAACAGGCTTTTAGATTTTGCACTTTCTGATATTTCCGACGAAGCAATTCTTGACAGATTTGTTAACAGTCCGCTTGACGATGATTTACGGTCATATTTATCCGCATTTTTAAGAATTGCCAAAAATCCGGTTGCAGTAAGGTCTTCAAGCGTTCTTGAAGATTCACATTACCAGCCGTTTGCAGGAGTTTATACTACTTATATGATTCCTAATTCTGCCGACGATTCGTTAAATCTTCGACAATTGGAAACTGCAATAAAATCTGTATATGCATCGGTATATTTTAAATCTACAAAAGCATATATGAAAGCAACTCACAATGTTATCGACGAAGAAAAAATGGGAATTGTTCTTCAGGAAGTTTGCGGGAATAAATATGGAGAAAGATTTTACCCTACATTTTCGGGAGTTGTTCGTTCTGTTAATTTTTATCCTATAGGCGACGAAAAACAAAATGAAGGAATTGCAGTTGTGGCCGCCGGACTCGGAAAACATATTGTAGAAGGCAAGAAAACTCTACGTTTTTCACCCGAATATCCAAAAAAAATATTGCAACTTTCGTCGCCCGAAATGGCTCTAAGAGAAACGCAAAAAACTTTTGATGCATTAGATTTGAATCCCGATTCTTTTTCGGTATCTGTAAACGACGGTATAAATATAAAATCATACAGAATTGCAGACGCAGATAATGACAATTCAATTACTCACATATCTTCGGTTTACGATTATGAAAATAATATTTTGCGTGAAGGCAAGATGTATAAAGGTAAAACGCTTATTACATTTGCAAATATCTTAAAATATGATACTTTTCCTTTGGCAGATATTTTAAAAGAAGTTTTAAAAATTTCAACAAAAGCAATGAATAATCCTGTTGAAATTGAGTTTGCCGTAAATATGAATCCGCCCTTGGGAATGCCGAGAGTTTTTAATTTGTTGCAAATTCGTCCAATTGTTGAAGAAAACGATGATTATCAAGTTTCATTAGTAGGAGTTTTACCCGAAAATGTTATCATGGAATCGTCAACTGCTCTCGGACACGGCGTAATTAGAGATATTAGAGATATTATTTACGTGAAACCTGAAAGTTTTGATTCGGTAAATAATATTAAAGCTGTAGAAATTATTGAAAAACTGAATAATATATTTGTAGAAAGAAATGAATATTACGTTTTAGCCGGTCCGGGACGATGGGGTTCGAGCGATCCGTGGCTTGGAATTCCGGTAAAATGGGCTCAAATTTGTCAGGCCAGATTAATTGTTGAATCCGGATTGGAAAATTACAGAGTAGAACCAAGTCAGGGAACACATTTTTTTCAGAATTTAACTTCTTTTAAAGTCGGATATTTTACAATTAATACATACAGAAACGACGGAATTTTTGATATAGATTTTTTATCACAACAAGAAGCCGTTTATGAAGACGAAATTGTAAGACACGTGAGGTTTGAAAGTGATGTAATAATAAAAATTAACGGCAAAATTAGTAAAGGAGTTGTTCTTAAACCTAAAGCAATTGTTGATGATGAGGAATGAAAATAAAATATCTGACAGAAACTTTATTCCGGAGTTGGAATTTAAAATGTCTCGAAGTTCAGGTCCCGGCGGACAAAATGTGAATAAAGTTAACACAAAAGTTGAACTTAGATTTGATATAAATAAATCTCTTTTATTATCCGAAGAAGAAAAAGAAAAAATATTTTTATCACTTAAAAATAAAATAAATAATGACGGAATTCTTATAATTGTTACACAGGAAACACGCAGTATGTTTAAGAATAAAGAAATCTGTTTAAAAAAATTTTACGAACAATTGGAAAATGTTTTAAAAGTTGAAAAGGAAAGAAAAAAAACAAATATTCCCTTAAAATATATCGAAAGAAGATTAAAGTCAAAGAAACAAAATTCGGAAAAGAAAGACAGAAGAAGGTTTTTTGAATAAAACCCAAATTGTTTTGAAGAAATGAACAAAATCAATTTCCGAGAAAAAAAAAACTTCTCAAAGAATATGAGAAGTTTCAAGAAATAAATTATTGTCTAACCACTTGACATTAAAATAATAATCATTAAATTTGTCTCAAAGGAAGAGACGTAAGCCTGAAAATAGCATATTTAACACCCCTGAGCTATGGACGGCTTACGTTCTCGATTCAAGGAAAGAAACATCATACAATAAGTTATTCAGTATCAGCAAATAGATTAAAAAACAAACTGTCGTTTTCTGCCGAATAAATTTTTGCAGTATTTTCTTTATTTTCGCCTTTTATTTTACCTTTGTTCGTTTTTGGAATTATTGCAATCAACAATAAAATTATTAACCCCAAAAACACTAAATCGATAATTTTTGATTTATTCATAACGCAATAATTTTTTGTAAAGAATTCTTTACAAATTTTTAAATAATTTTTTACATAACCAAATAAATTTCAATATTTTTTACAATTTATCTAAAGTAATATGAGAGTTAAACATTTTTTTCCGATTGCAATCCTTTTTTTTAT
>DZBS01000139.1:0-1314 GCA_022729995.1 Draconibacterium orientale
CGTTTCTTTTTAAGTTTTTCCAATATCCTTCATATCTTTCTCCTGTATCCCAAGTATAAATTCCGTATCCGTTGTCGCAGTCGCCGGAAATGCAACCGTAACTGTTTGAACCGGTTCCGGTATATTTATCGTTTTCCCAAAGTCCGGCTTTTGTAGTTCCGTCAACATAATAGTTTGTTCCGTATCCGTATCTTCTGTCGCTTTTCCATTCTCCGGTATATTTTTCTCCGTCGATAAAATAGTTTGTACCTTGTCCGTTTCTCATATTCGACATCCAGTTTCCTTCATATTTTTCGCCCGAAGCCCAAAGATATGTTCCGTATCCGCCGGCACAATCTCCATATATACATCCGCTAACTTCACCTGCTTTTCCGGAATAAACTCCTGCTTTCCAAACACCGATTTTAACGGTTCCGTCGGATTCGTAATATGTGCCTTCTCCGTGTCTCAAATCGTTTTGCCATTGACCGGAATATTTTTGACCGGTGTTCCATTCATAAGTACCAATTCCTGATCTTACTCCGTCTTTAAATTGACCGGTATATTTGCTTTTAGAAGCAAATTGAAAAGTTCCTTGACCGTCCTGTTTTCCGTTTATCCAATCACCAACGTAATAGTCGCCGTTTGTCCATACATATTTTCCGTATCCGGTTTCGCAATCTCCGTATATACAACTTGATGTTTGTGAAAATACCGAAAGAGATATGACTATAAAACTTATTATTAAAAATATTTTTTTCATTTTTTTGAAAGGTTTTAAAAAAAGTTTGAATGATTTTGAGTGTCTAAAATTTAAGTTAAGCTAATATACAAAAATTATTATTTTGTTGAGTAATCTTTTTTATGAATAATCTATTTTATTTGAGTATATGAATTAAAATGAGACAGAATAAAATTTGGTATAAATATTTAATAATTCTTTTCGAAAAATTTTTTATAATGAAGAAGCCCTAAATTTGCTGTATTATATTAATGATTTGGAAATTAAGAAAATTTCAAAAAGGGCATTTATTACTTGAATTTTGGAATGAATTTAATGTAAAAGCAAATATTAAACCCCAATGTTTATGTGCATTTCAAATTATTTTTTGTTTTTTAGTCCCTGCGGGACGATATTATGGTAGAAAAAATTGTTTATGAAATTCAAAAACCCCATCGGGGTGATATTAAATATTATCATAAAATTCGAATAAATGTGCATTGTAAAAATCAATTTCAAATTTTTGTAACAAATCTAAATTCATCTTTGAATTAACTTTTTGCGTGATATGAATAACATTTGTTTGTCTCTATTTTAATCGATCATAATTTCGT
>DZBS01000139.1:1414-8214 GCA_022729995.1 Draconibacterium orientale
TCTACGAGACTCTTAAAAAAATTATTGATTAAGGTATTTTAGAAATACATATAATTTTTATAAATATAATAACATCAATGATTTGAAAATTATGAAAATTTCAAAAGGGCATTTATTAAATGAATTTAACATAAAAGCAAATATTAAATCTCAATGTTTATGCGCATTTCAAATTATTTACAAAGTGCTTAATTCAATTTTTTTATTTGAAATTTACGCTGTTTTTCTTTTTATAAACTGCAAATCTTTTTTTTATTTCTGTTACTAAATCATATTCATTTGACTCTAAAATAAATTCGTCGGAGAAATCGCAAAATTGAATAAAATCTATTGCGTTTTGTTTTGTTAAACCGGTAATTTCATATACAACTTTTTCGTTAAATTTGGATTTTATAATTTCCTGATAACTGTCAGCAGTTTCCATTTCCTTAACTTTAATTCGTTGTTTTTCTTTGTCGGTTACATAGTTTATTGGAATTCCGATTGCTGCGGCAGAAGTTATCAAAGCCAATTCTTGCGTTGAAATTATTGATTGAAACCAATTTAGTATTTTTTCTTGTGTATCATTATTTTTTATATCAATATTTGCAAACTCATATTCAAACTCTTTCCATCTTGCTTCATAAATATTTATTTTATCAATATTATAAGTTTTTTCTTCAAGATAAATATTATAAACTTTTAGTTTTTCAAAGGCAGAATCCTTAAAGTTAATGAACTTTCTTTCAAATCCTAAAGCAGTTATTTTTATTTCGTCGGACTTTTGCATCGAAATATGAAAATACCCCAATGAATCCGATAAAGCTGCATTTCCTTTTTTTAAATTTACAATTGTTGCGTAACCTACCGGTTTATTGTTTTTTAAATTGATAATTTTAGCTGTAATATCAATTATTTCTGTTTTATTTGTTTGTGCATTTATTTTTAGAGCCAATGTTAGAATCAGCAATAAACTTATATATTTTTTTATTGTCATTATAATAGAAATTGGGGGTTAGTTATAAATATAAGTTGTTTTATTAAAGTCGTTAAAAGATTCGTAAAGAATATCATGAATTTTAGTTCTCACGTTCATGTTAAGCAGTTTATTGTTTTCTGCCGAAGGATATGTTCTGTTTGATAAAAAAATATATGTAAGTTGATTTTCCGGGTCGTTCCAAACGAAAGTTCCGGTAAATCCTGAATGCCCGTAACTGCTTTCCGAAGCGTATTTGGAAGGTATTCCTTCACCTGTTTTCAAAATTCTGTCGAATCCCAAAGCTCTTCTGTTATCGTTTTCACAAAAAGCACATTCGGTAAATAGGTTTAGGGTTTTTTCGTCGAGATATTTTTTTCCGCCGTAATTTCCTTTAAACATAAACATTTGCATCATTTTGGCAACATCATTAGCGTTTGAAAAAAGTCCGGCATGACCGTTTGCTCCGTTTGTTAAAGCTGCACAATAATCGTGAACATATCCTTGAATGGTTTGTTTTCTGAATATAATATCGTCTTCCGAAGGCATAATTTTGTCTTTTTGAAATTTTGTAAGCGGATTGTATCCCAAAGTATATGCTCCGAGAGGAGAATAAAAATTTTCATTAGCAAAATCTTTAAGTTTTTGTCCGGTTATGTTTTCAATTACTCTGTACATAAGAATAAAACCTATATCGCTGTATCTGTATTTGTTAGTATCTTTTATATCCGATTTGTAAATTCTTTGGTAAATTGTGTCTATATACGTATCTAAAATATACATATTTTCGGCAACTTTAGTGTTGAATTTTTCTTTTTTGGTGTTTGAGATGATATTCGGGTCTAAAATGTTATTTTCTTTATCCGAAAAAGTTTTTAAATAGAAAGGCAACCAAGCTGCAAGACCGGCTTGATGCGCTAAAATATCTTTAATAATTATATCTTTTTTGTTTGTTGTATTGAGGTCGGGAATATATTTAGAAATTTTTTCATTTAAACCAATTTTTTTTTCTTCATAAAGTTTCATTACCGAAGCAGTTGTAGCAAGAATTTTTGTTAAAGAAGCAAGGTCGTAAATATCATCGTTTTGAGTTTTAATTTTATTTTCATAAGTATGATAACCAAATGATTTATAATAAAATACAGTTCCGTTTTTTATGGCCATAATTGTTGCTCCCGGAGTTGCACCGTTAAAAATTGCATCTTGAATTACCGAATCAATTTTTGCAAGTTTTATTGTGTCGATGTCGAATTCGGAAGGGTTTGAATATTTTAATCTTAATTTATTTGTTTGAAAACCTGTTTGTGTTTTGAAATAATTTCCGGCTGTAACAGAAAGTTTTCCTGTAAGTTTTACTCCTCCAAAAATTGATTGAGCAACCAAAGTTCTATAAATACTGTAATTTGAACCTGCATGAATTACGGCAAATAGTTTTTGCGGGTTTTTTATTCTGCTTAAAGAATATGGAATCCCAAATATTGTTAAAACTACTTTTGTTTCAGAAGAAAGTTTTTCAATAAAATTAATTGTTTCATTACTAATTGAATAAGGAAAATTTGAACTTGTTTCAAAAAGATTTATTATTACGATATTGTATTTTTTTAATGTTTTAAAATTATTGTTGAATGTTGTTTCGGCCGAATTTTTATCAATAAAATAAAAATCTGTTTTGCGATATAATTTTATTGTATTGTCAAAATCTTCATAGTTTTTTGAAGCAATATTTACCGATGCAACAGTTATTGAATCTGATGTTTCAAGCGGAATAGTTTTTTCGTTGTTGACGGCTAATACAAGCGAAGCTTCTATTAACGAGTTGTTGAGATTTTTAGCTTCTTTTGAGTTTAATTGAGCAAAAAGATTGTTTGTATCAATTGGTTTATAATTGTTTAACCCAAACCATTTTTTTGCTTTTAATATTTTTTTACATCTGTCGTTAATATCTTTTTCACTAATCTTTTTTTGTTTAATTGCATTTTTAATTTCTGTTAAAGCAATCGGAACATCTTTTGGCATTAGCAAAACGTCAACTCCGGCCATTATTGCAAGAACTTCTGTTTCTCCGGGTTTATAAAATTTTGTAACACCTTGCATTCCGAGTGCATCGGTAAAAATAAGTCCCTTAAAGTTTAATTCTTCTTTTAAAAGTCCCGTAACTATTGGTTTTGAAAGGCTCGAAGGAACATTTTTTCCGTTGTCTAATGCCGGAATATTCAAATGAGCAATCATAACAGAGCCAATTCCTTTGTTTATAAGCTTTTTGAAAGGATAAATTTCTAAAGAATCAAGTCTTTCTTTTGAATGATTAATTACAGGTAAATCTTTGTGCGAATCGGTTTCTGTGTCGCCGTGGCCGGGAAAATGTTTTGCCGAAGCCATAACTTTTGAATCTTGAAGTCCGAGCATATATGCAATTCCTTTGTTACCAACATTTTCGCGGTCGTCGCCAAATGAACGAGTGTTGATAACAGGATTTGCCGGATTGTTATTTATGTCGATAACAGGTGCAAAATTTATATTTATTCGTAATAAATTGCATTGCCTTGCAACTTCTTTTCCAAAATCGTAGATTAATTTGTTATTTGAAATTGCACCTAATGTCATTTGTCTCGGATAAACAACTGTGCTGTCCATTCGCATTGATAAGCCCCATTCATAATCGCCGGCAATCATTACGGGTGTTTTTGATATTGACTGGTAATAGTTTGTAAGATTTGCTTGTGCAACAGGTCCGCATTTAAAGAAAATTATTCCGCCAATTTTGTAATCTTTAATTAAAGTTGTCATTCTTTCTTTGTCGGGATTTCCGTTTTGCGGATATGCGGCAACCATAAAAAGTTGACCAATTTTTTCGTCTAAAGTCATTTCTTTTAGAACGGAATCTACCCAAAGATTTTCATATTCATCTGAAACAGGCGAAAAAAAAGTCTCGTTATTTGCACTTTTTTGGTAAGAATTATCAATTACCGAATGATAAAAAAAATATACCGGAATAATAAACAGGCTAAAACTCAGATAAATAGAAGGGTTGATTGCTTTTAATACTCTCATAAACTACAATTTTTTTGCTTTTTGTTCAAAAACAAATATAGCAAAAACACTACCGGTCTATAAAATTATTAACAATATTTAATAAAAAAAAACCGCTTTTAATACGGTTTTTTTTTGGGACTAAGATTTTTTGGCGTAATCTAAAATTTTATCGATAGTTTTTTGTTGAGGAGAAAATTTATATCTTTTTAAAAATTTTGAAACGTCCGAAAATTCTTTTTCGAGTTCATAAATATTATGCTCGGGTTTTGAATTGTTTTCTTTTTTCAATTCAAAACGATAAAATGTAAAATATTTTTTCATAGGCTTCATCAAATGTGTATTTATGTTTATTTTTAAACGATTTTTTGTATACATTATTTTTCAAATAGACATGTTTAACAAAATTTAACAATTCTATTAATATCAATATATTGATTCAAATATCAAAACAAATTTTTTCTTTAATATAATTGATACAGGAAATTTTATTAATATTGGAAATTATAATATTGATATTAAGAAAATATGGAAAAAGAAATAAATTCAATTTTTGATATAAAAAATAAAATAACTGAACTTTTCGGTATAAAATATCCAATAATTCAAGGCGGAATGATTTGGTGTTCAAATCACCAACTTGTTGCTGCCGTCAGTAATGCGGGAGGTTTAGGACTTTTAGGCTCCGGCTCAATGACACCCGATGAATTAGTGAGCGAAATTAGAAAAACTAAAGAACTCACTTCAAAACCCTTCGGGGTTAACATTCCTTTACTTTATATTCATTCCGACGAAGTAATGAATATTATTGTGAATGAAGGTGTTAAAATTGTTTTTACTTCGGCCGGAAATCCAAAACTTTGGACTTCTTTTTTGCAAGAAAAAGGAATAAAAGTGGCTCATGTAGTTTCAAACTCAAAATTTGCACAAAAAGCCGACGAAGCCGGAGTTGACGCAATTGTTGCAGAAGGATTTGAAGCCGGCGGACATAACGGTTTTGAGGAAACAACAACACTAACTTTGATTTCTTCGGTTAGGCGTGTAACAGCAAAACCTGTAATTGCAGCAGGCGGAATTTCAAACGGAAGAGCAATGCTTGCTACAATGGTTTTGGGTGCAGACGGAGTTCAAATAGGCAGTTTGTTTGCATCGAGCAAAGAGTCGTCGGCACACGAAAATTTTAAAAATGAAATTATTAAGGCAAATGAAGGAGACACAAAACTTTTGCTAAAAAAAATTGTTCCGGTGAGGCTTTTAAACAATAAATTTTCTGAAGAAGTTTTTAATGCCGAAAGTGCCGGAAAGAGTAGGGAAGAGCTTTCCGAAATTTTAGGAAAAGGTCGTTCAAAAGTTGGAATGTTCAATGGTGATATTGAAAACGGAGAATTGGAAATCGGACAAGTTTCGGCATTAATAGATTCTATAAAACCTGTGAAAGCAATAGTTGACGATATTATTTTGGAATACAAAGTTGCAAGGCAACAAGTTAATATTGAAAGGTTTAATTTTTAAAATCAACTTATGATAAATTTTGAAAAATTTACACTCGAAAACGGTTTAAAAGTAATATTTCATAAAGATATTAGCACGCCAATTGCGGCAATAAATATTTTATACAATGTTGGAGCAAAAGACGAATCGCCCGAAAAAACAGGCTTTGCTCATTTATTTGAACATTTAATGTTTGGCGGTTCTGTAAATATTCCCGATTTCGACGATGCTTTGCAAGATGCCGGCGGAAATAATAATGCGTTTACAAACAACGATATAACAAATTATTATATAACAATTCCAAAAGAAAATATTGAAACTGCACTTTGGTTGGAATCCGACAGAATGATGAGTTTGGCATTTACCGAAAAAAGCTTGGAAACACAACGCAGTGTTGTAATTGAAGAATATAAACAAAGATATTTGAATAATCCTTACGGCGATGTTTGGTTGCTTTTGCGTCCATTGGCTTATACTGTTCATCCTTATTTGTGGGCAACAATAGGAAAAGATGTTTCGCATATTGAAAACGCTGTGATGCAAGATGTTAAAGATTTTTTCTTTAATCATTATGCGCCAAATAACGCAATTATGTGCATTGCCGGCGATTTTGAGCTTGATTATATAAAAGAATTAACAATAAAATGGTTTGGAGATATAGAAAAACGAAAAATCAAAATACGAAATTTGCCAATAGAACCGGAACAAACTCAATTACGAACGCTCACAGTTGAACGAGATGTACCGGCAAGCGCACTTTACATGGCATATCATATTTGCAAAAGAACCGACTACGAATTTTATGCAACCGATTTACTTTCGGATATTTTATCAAATGGAGATTCTTCAAGATTATATCAGGCACTTGTTAAAGAAAATAATATTTTTTCGGATATTGATGCATATTTGATGGGAAGTAACGATGAAGATTTATTTGTTTTCAGCGGAAAACTCTCCGAAGGAATCAGCTTTAAAAAAGCCGAAAAATTATTAAGAAACGAAATTGAGAAAATAAAAAAGTTTGATATAAAACCGGAAGAGCTTCAAAAAATTAAAAATAAAACAGAATCGAAACTGATTTTTGAGGAAACAGAAGTTTTGAATAAAGCAATGAATTTATGTTATTACGAACTTTTGGGCGATGCTTCAATGATAAATTCTGAATCGGAAAAATATTTGAAAGTTACTGCCGAAGAAATTAAAATTATGGCAAACAAAATTTTTAAAGATTCAAATTGCTCTATTCTATATTATAAAGCCAAGTGATTGACAGTCTTCAGTCTTCAGTCTTCAGTCTTCAGTCTTCAGTCTTCAGTCTTCAGTC
>DZBS01000030.1:0-8850 GCA_022729995.1 Draconibacterium orientale
CGGGAAAATATATTATAAATTTCAGTGTTTTCCCAAAAATTGATTGGAACAAAATAAAAATAGATATTCAACAACAAATGTATTTAATTGTTAAAGAAGGCATTGCCAACACAATTAAACATGCCGAAGCTACAAATACAGAAATTCAAATTGTTTTAGACAAAAACATTTTCAGAATAAGCGTTGAAGACAACGGAAAAGGTTTCGATTCGGAAAAAATTCAAAAAGGATTGGGAATTACCAACCTTGTTTCGAGAGTTGAAGCTCTGAAAGGAAAAATTCAGGTAAATTCAGCTGTTAACTCCGGAACTTCCATAAATATTGAAATTCCGGTTTCGTAAAAAAAAATCTGTTGTTTTAACAAAACCAAAAAAATCATGAACAAAAAATCGTTTAATATAGCTTTGCTCGACGACCATCCGCTTATTTTAAAAGCTCTTAACGATTTTATTTCCGAAAATTTTAGTGCAAATATTTTTTCGGCTATTAACTCAACGGAATTATATTATATAATTAACACAAATAAAATTGATATTTTAATAACAGATATTGAACTTAAAGACGATATTAGCGGAATTGAAGTTATTGAAAAAGTAAAATCGAAAAATAAAACCGTTAAAATTATTTCATTTACGAACGTAAGCTCGCTTTACACAATAAAAAAACTTGTGAATTTACATATAGACGGTCTTGTTTTCAAAAATTGCGATTTGAGCGAACTGAGTAATGCAATTGAGAGCGTTCAATGTGATAAAAAATATTTTTGCCCCGAAGCAAAAGATACTTTGGCAGAACTAAATCCCGATAAATGCGAACATGACATTCATCTGACAAAGCGAGAATCGGAAATTTTAAAGATACTACATAAAGGATTCACATCAAGCCAAATATCTAAAAAACTTTGTATTTCAAAAGATACAGTAAATTCGCACAGAAAAAATTTATTGTTGAAATTCAGCGTAAAAAATATAGCCGAACTTATAGCTAAGGCTAACAAATTCGGCTTATCGGATTGAGAAAAGTTATATGAAACGGTTTTCATATAACTTTTCTATAATTCACAACCTGACTGTCTTTTAGACGTTTTTTACCAACTATTTTTGACCAATATGCCTGAAAAGAATAAAAAATTGAGGATTTATGATGTGTAAAATTGAGAATAAAAATAAAATTTCGGGATTAAATATTTTTTTCCTTTTTCAGAATAATTTCTATTTGTTTTCCATTATCAGGGATATAATTTGAAGCAAGATCCCAAATAATTTCATAATCAACTCCAAAATATTCGTGAGAAACTTTATTCCTCAACAAATACATTTCACTCCAAGGTATTTCGGTATATTTTTCTTTTATAGAATGTGGTAGTTTTTTAGAAGCTTCTCCAATTATTTCGAAGTTACGAATTACGGCATCAACTGTTTTATAGTCTCTCTTGAAACTAATAAAATTCAACCCTTCAATATATTCGCTTATCCGATTCATTGAAGTTAAAATATCCTCCAAATACATTATATATGAACGAGATTCTTTTTTCATTATATATAGTATATTTGCTTTAAGATATTTTCTTTAATTTGCTCTTTTAAAGCATTTTTGGTAACTAAATCTATTTTTCTTTGAAATATATTTTCCAAAAACATCTCTAAAGAAAAAAATTTCCAACCAATTGGTTTTTCTAATTCAACAAGAATATCAATATCACTTTCTTCAGTAAAAGTATTATCGGAAAAAGAACCGAATACTCCAATTTCTTTTACCGAATAATCGGCGTAAAGTAATGGTTTCAACTCTTTTAATTTGATAAATATTTCTTCTTGTGTTATCATACATCAAAGATAAAAAAAATATAATTAAACGAATAAAAAAATGCCGACTCTCTCGAACCGGCATTTTCTAAAAAAAGTATTGTAACCAAAAATCTATTATAATTTATTTGGCCGAAAAATCGCTGCCGGGTTTGTCAAAGGACGGGAAATATTTATTCTTGAAATAATCGTCGTAATCATCGGCATATACACCAATACGATTCATTTGTGCCATAATTTCATCTTCGCTCAAATCTTCAACTTCGCGAATTGTTTTCACATAAATCCAATCTTTAAATTTTGTCATTCCAACACCGTAAAGTTTATGATTTGTTTCTAAAATTTCTTCATAAAACTCAGCTTTTTGAACTTGCGGAATTGCCGAAACCGGTGCCATGCATTGAAAATATCCGTTTTCGTTGATTATAAAAACATCAATCCAAACATTTGCCGAACCTTTTTTCATATTCCATTGTCCGGGTTGGTCGCCTCTGCAAACTGCGGGGTCAACACCAAGACTTGAAATGCAATTTTCAACCATTTTGTAATAAACTGTTAAATCCATATTAAATTATTTAGGTTTGTAATTCAACACGTAAGTTAAGTAAAAATTTTTAAATTGATATTTTTTAAACTGATATTTTTTATTTTATTAGATTAATTATGCTTTCATCATCGGGTTTCAAACTTGAAGGAAATACGGCAATTAACTCACCTTTTTCGTTCAAAATATATTTTTGGAAATTCCATTTTACTTTTGAATCTTGAAATCCGTTTAAATTTTTATCGGTTAGCCATTCATAAACCGGGCTCATTTCTTTTCCTGTAACATGTATTTTCGACATCATAGGGAAAGTTACTCCATAATTTATAGTGCAAAATTCTGAAATTTCATTATTTGTGCCGGGTTCTTGTTTCAAAAAATCGTTGGACGGAAACCCTATTATTACAAAATTATCGCCTCCGTATTGTGACCAAATTTTTTGTAATTGTTCATATTGTGGTGTAAATCCGCACTTTGACGCAGTGTTAACAATCATAACTTTTTTTCCTTTTAAATTGGAAAAATCAAAAGTCCCGCCACTAAGTGTCTCAACTTTAAAATCATAAACAGATTTTTGTTGTGCAAAACCAAAATTTGCCATAAGCATTGTTATTAATAAAATTTGTAATGTTTTCATTCTTTTCAATTGTTTGTTTGTAAATAATATCAAAATTACGATTTAATTAATTAGTAAAAATTTCTTATTTAGAATATATTTAAATATTATTTCAATAAACAAAATATTTTATGATATTTTTTTGTAATTTAGATTTATAAAAATAAAATTACTATGAAAAAATCAACAAAATTTCTTTTAATTTCAATATTTCTTATTTCGATATTTTTTTCTTGTAACAAATCGGACAAAGTAAGCTTATCGCTAACAGACAAAGGGATTCCGGTAACAATAACGGTTCCCGAAGATTACGAAATTTCCGACGGAATTGGAAATGCCGATTTCGAAGGAGTTCAATATATGAATTTTGTTGTAAAGAAGGATAAATTTATTCTCGATATTTTTATGCCAAAAGAAAGTCCGACAGGTAAATTGGAAGATTATTTGAAAAGAGCCAAAGAACAAGCAAAACAGGAAAACGGATTTGTTGAATTTGTTTTGGAAGAAAAAGCCGGTTTCATATATAAAATTAAAACATCGGAAGGTTTTGATTATAATTTTAATTATACAATAATCAAAGAAAACAGAGCAATTGAATTTGTTGCCGGATTAAATTTTTCCGATTACACTTTGCCCGAAATTGAAAAAATTTATGAAGCCGCAAAAACAGCAAAATAGTTTATTTTATACCCAACTTAATTATTATACCGGAAGTATTTGGATTAAATTATATTTTTGTTTGGTATTATTTTAATTTTTAAAACTATAATAAATTTTGTATTCATATTTAAAAATCAAATAAAAAAATGAGAGTAGCTAATAAAAAAACTACTCTCATTTCGATATAAAACTATTGGATATTAATATTTTATAAATTTTATTGAATAAGGGTCTCCTGTTCCTTCTAATCGAACATAATAAATTCCTCTCGGTAAATTTATTATTGAAATTCCGTTTTCTTTTGCTTCTTCAGTAGAAATAATATTTATTACATGTCCCATTATATCAACAACTTTCACTTCGCTATAAGCAGATATATTGTCAACATAAATAATATCGCTTGAAAGATTTGGTCTCACCAAAGGATCTTTTTCGGCAGGAGCAAATCTTACCGGTCCGTATAATATGCTTGATGCTGTTAATCCGGTTGATAAATCTGTTGTTAAAGATTTTGGAGTAACTTTTATCATATAATATTTTCCGTAATCTGCTCTCGGAATTGTAAATTCAGTTCCCGTTTCACTTTCAATTGCGGCAATTCCGTTTCCTGCTTCACTTGTGGCACTATACCATTGAATTTGAGTTTCACCTTCAATGTCATCGTTTGCATCTGAATATGTGTATTTTGCTTGAATCGTGCTTCCAACTGTAATATCACCTTCAACATAAACATCGGTTGCTATTGGAGCTGAAGGAATTAGAGGTTTTTCTAATTTAAAATCGGTGAAAATATAAAATTCGCCGGCTGCTAAATTAAAGGCAGTATCTGCATTTTGAATATTGAATTCGGCTCCGGAAAAAAAGTCGTACCACATTCCGGTGTGAACAAAATTTGGAATAGCAGAACTTGCACTTGTTCCAAAATTCCCTATAACAATTGAATTTCCTGATGTGTGTTCCAAAACAATTTTCTTTACAACACCATCTGTAATTGTAAAATTATCGGTAGAAAAAACTTCGTTTTCATTTTTCAATTTGATAAGTTCTTTAAAAACCGACATAAGTCTAAATCTGTTTTGGTCCAAATAATATTCCCAATGAAGCGGTTTGTCGCAAACTCTGCAAGGGTCATCAATGGAAACATCGTATCCTAATTCTTCAAATTGCCAAATCATTTTTGGACCGGGAACAGTAAAAAAGAAAGCTCCGGCAAGTTCGGCTCTTTGTAAAGCAGTTTCTTTTTCTCTAATATCGTAATCGCCTGATGAATTTCCAAAATTCAAATTTCTGAACATCATTCGTTCTTCATCGTGACTTTCCATGTATCCTACAAGTGAAGGATTTGTCCAACCTCTATTTTTATAGGAAATCCAATCAATATCAGAACCTGAAACAAATCCCATTGAAGCTTGGGCATAAGCATAAGTAATATTTCCCCAAATCATCATTCCGTAATCCGAAAGAATTTTTTCTTCGGAATTGTCGGCAAAATGTTCGAGAATTACATAAGCTTCGGGTTCGGCTGTCCAAATTATATCGGCATATTGTTTTAAAATATCAATTCTCGATTGGTCATAAGCCCAACCGTCGCCGACTGTATTTGTAAATCCTTTTGTAAAATCGAAACGGAAACCGTCAAATTTATAATCTGTTAACCAATATTTTACAACTCGTGAAACATATTTTTTTGTATCGAGGCTTTCGTGATTAAAATCGTAGCCCCAAGAATATGAAGTATTTGGCGAAGTTTGGTTAAACCACGGATTATTTGCAGACGGTTGTCCGTAATCTCCGGCTTCGGGGTCAAAATACATTTGAACAAGAGGAAGTTGACCATAAGAATGGTTTAAAACAATATCCATAATTACTGCAATTCCGTTTGTATGGCAAACATCTATAAATTCTTTGAGTTTATCTTTAGTTCCATAAGCTTTGTCGGGAGCAAAATGGAAAGCCGGATTGTAACCCCAACTGCTGTTTCCTTCAAATTCGTTAACAGGCATAAGCTCAATTGCCGTAATTCCAAGATTTTTCAAATATGCAATTGTGTCAATAAGTGTTTGATAATTTTGTTTTGCAATAAAATCTCTGATATGTAATTCGTAAATTACGAGTTTTTCTTTTGCAGGCTTTGTAAAATTTGAAACATTCCAAGTATATGGAGTTTGATTTGTTTGAAAAACAGAAACAATTCCGGTGGTTTTTCCGTCGGGATATTGGAATAAACCGGGATATGTTTCATCGGAAATATATTGGTCGTTCCAAGGATCAAGAATTTTGTCGGAATAAGTATCAGCAACGGTTAAATTTCCGTCGATAACATATTGATAAGCATACTCTTGTCCGGAAGTTAAGCCTGTTAATGTTATCCAATAAGTATTTCCGTCGGTTGTTTGTTTCATTTGATTTGAAGAGCTTAATTCCCAATTATTAAAACTTCCTTTTACATAAACAAAATTCTTGAAAGGAGCATATAAAACAAGCGTAACTGTATTTGGGTCGATATAATTAATTCCGTCAACCAAATCGGGCGAAGGTAAATCTTCAATAACATTATTATCTCTCACAAAAAAGTATGTTAAATCGGTTAAAGTGAGAGTTCCGTCCGTTGCTTCAACTTTCACGGAATTTTTTCCGGTTTGAGTTGCAACAACAGTATGCAAAATATTATCGGCCAATGAACTTGCAACTTCAATATCGTTCACAAAAATTTTCATTGAATTTGCAAAAAGAGCCACCGCCGAAATATCAACATTATCGTTAACAGAATAAATTGATGTTGAATCGGGTTGGTTTATTGACACAACGTAAGGAGAATATACATTTAAGAATAAATCCGATGTTTGTTTACTTTTGTCGGCACTTCTAAAAACTATACATATTTCGGTTACAGTTTCACCGACAAGTACACCGTAAAAATCGTTAATTGACGTATTTATAACAAGCTCATAAGTATTTGTTCCCGTACTTGTAAGCTTCGGCTGAGTTAAATTATCTCCCCACGAACCTATAACATGTTGCCACTGCCCAACTCCTTCTATTGTAACTCCGGTGTGAGCATAAACATCGCCGGTATAACCTTCAAGGCCTGTTCCGACGGCATTAAAAGTTAGAGTAACAGGCAATGTTGATACAGGATAAATTGGGTCTGTTGTAATTGTTTGTGCATTTAAAAAATTAACCGTAAACAGTATATAAAAAAGTATAAATATTTTCTTCATTTTATTATTTTTAGTTTGATATTTTAATTAGATTTTTTTGCTTTTATAATAATTTCAAATTTACGAATAAACATCTTAACATAAGCTTATTTACTTAATTCAATTATCATAACAGATTTTTTATCAATATTTATTTTATCAAGTTTGTTAATTTTTTTGTCAGAAATAATTTCTGTTCCTGAATTATAATCTTTAAGAATTTCATTAAACCGGTTTAACTCAACTGTTCGTTTTTCATCTTCGGAATTATTTAAAATTACCATTACTGCCGAGTTTGATGAATATCTGAAATAAACATAAACATTATTTTCGGGAATAAAATGTAAAAATTTTCCGGTTGTAACTGCTTTGTTTGTTTTACGCCAATTTGCAATTTTTGTTACAAAAGAATAAATTTCGTTTTGCTTTTGATTTCTTCCGTTATAATTAAAAGCATTTAAAGAATCGGTTTGCCAACCGCCCGGAAAATCTTGCCTTATGTATCCGTGTCCCATGCTTTCCAATCCGTCTTGAGCAATTTCGCTACCGTAATACAGACAAGGGATTCCTCTTGAAGTTAATAATACTGCCATTCCCATTTTGTATTTATTAATATTTTCGCCGACAGATGTAAAATATCTGTTTAAATCATGATTATCAAGAAATATAACATTTTGATTAGCATCGGCATACAAAAAATCTTGAGCAAAAACATAATAAAGTCCGAGTAATCCATTTGTCCAAGTATCGGTTTCGTTAAATGCCGCATTTAAAGCGTAATACAAAGGAAAATCTGTAACGCTGTTAAGATTCGAATCATAATTTCCGGCAGCCGGACTTTTACTTTGAAAATATGCACAAAAAGCCGGAGCTTGCAACCAAGTTTCACCCAAAAGCGTAATATCCGGATATTCGTTGTGAACAGCTTTTGCCCAATCCGACATAAAATCTTTGAATGGATATGCTTGTGTATCCATTCGTATTCCGTCTAAATCGGCAAATTGAATCCACCAAATTGAATTTTGAATAAGATATTTTGCCAAAAACGGATTATGTTGATTCAAATCGGGCATTGTTGCAACAAACCAGCCTGCATTCATTTTATTAATATCGTATTGTGATGCGTTTGGGTCGGCAATAACTTCGCCTCTGTAATTTGTATTAAATTTTGAATCGTTATTCAGCCAATCTTTTGAAGGTAAATCTTTGAGCCACCAATGATTACTTCCGCAATGATTAAAAATCATATCCATAATAATTTTCATATCGCGTTTGTGGCATTCGTCGGAAAGTCTTTTATAATCTTGGTTTGAACCATGTCGCGGGTCAACATTATAAAAATCGGTAATTGCATATCCGTGATAAGAATATTCGGGCATGTTATTTTCCAAAACCGGATTTAACCAAAGTGCCGTAAAACCTGATTGTTTCAAATAATCCAATTTATTTATAACTCCTTGAATATCTCCGCCGTGTCGTCCGTTCGGATTTTTCCTGTTTGGTTTTTCGAGCATTAATTTATTTGAATCGTTTTCCCAAATTCCGTTTGCAAACCTGTCGGGCATAATAAGATATATCAAATCTTCGGAAGAAAAACCTCTTTTTCTGTCAGTTTTTTCTTTTAATTCATACTGATATTTTTTTACTATTCTGTATTTATCAATAAAATTTATTTGAAAAATTCCCGGTTTTGCGGAAGGTAAAATCTCAATATCCAAAAACAAATAATTAGGATTTTCGGTTTTATTGGCTTTTATAAGTTTAATATCTTCCGATTTTATTTCTACCATCGTATTACCGATATTTTTACCGTAAACCATAATTTGCAGTTCGCTGTTTTTCATTCCCGTGAACCAATTTGGCGGTTCAACTCTGTTTATATCAAAATCTTGTGCAAATATCGAATTTGCAAGAAATAGTAAAGTGATAAATATAATGTTCTTAATTTTCATTTTTGCTGTTGTTTCTTTTGATGCTATTGATACTTTTGTTTCTGTTGACATCTCGGTCGCTGAGCGAAGTCGA
>DZBS01000030.1:8950-29011 GCA_022729995.1 Draconibacterium orientale
AGCGTTGTTTCTGTTGACATCTCGGTCGCTGAGCGAAGTCGAAGCGTTGTTTCTGTTGACATCTCGGTCGCTGAGCGAAGTCGAAGCGTTGTTTCTGCTGATGCTTTTCCAATAGTATCCACAGTATCCAAAGTATCCAAAGAATCCACTAAATCTATATTCACAAAACGGTCAACCTTATATAAGCATTGACAACTCAAATCTCATATCTCATATCTCACGTCTAATCAATCTATTTTAAAATAAGCACTTGATATTCCCAAGCTTTTAAATTATAATTTTCTTGCGGTTTAATTTTTCGCTCTTCGTTTGTAAAATAATCTATGTATGTTTTTTCAACATCTTTTTCAATTAAATTAAACTTTACCGGTTTTGCAGATAAGTTCATGATTACAAGAACAATATTATTATCTTTTATTCTTCTAAAAGAAATTACATTTTTAGGATTTGAATTATTTATAAATTGAATATCACCGCCAAAATCGCCGTTCCAAAGTGCTTTATTTTTATTTTTTAGATTGATAAGATTTGAATAAAAGTCAGCCATTTCCAAGTTTGACCAATTAATAGAGTCTTTTTCAAAAAATTTAAGCATTCTGTTTAAACCTGCTTCTTGACCGCTGTAAATCAACGGCATTCCCGGAAATGTAAAAGTAAGAACAGCAAATGTTTTGTAGCTTTCGGGCATTCTGTCATATTCTGTTCCGTTCCAAGAATTTTCGTCGTGGTTTGAAGTAAAATTCATTCTTAAATCGGATTTTTCATATTCCGTTTTGTCTTTTTCAATATATGCTTTCAGATTTTCAACATTCATTTTTCCTTTAGAAATTTCGTTTAAAATATGATGAAAATTCCAAGCGTAATTCATGTCAAAAGCATTTTTCATGTGGTCGGTTTGTTCGGCTTCGGCAAGCATAAAAACAGGTTTTACTTTATTGAGTTCTACACGAGCAGAATCCCAGAAAGTAGTAGGAATCATCATCGCAACATCGCATCTGAAACCGTCAACGTCATATTTTTCAATCCAAAATTTCATTTCGTTAACCATTTCTTTTCTTAGTTCGGGTTTATCAAAATTCAAATCGGCAACATCTGTCCAATCCGGAACCGGAGCAATAACTTTTCCGGTACTGTCTTTTGTATACCAATCTGAATGTTCTGTCATCCAAATATGATCCCAAGCAGTGTGATTTGCAACCCAATCGAGAATTACAAGCATTCCGTTTTTGTGAGCTGTTTTAATCATACTGTCAAAATCGGCAAAAGTTCCAAATTCAGGATTTACTTCAACATAATTTTTCACCGAATAATAACTTCCTTTTGAGCCTTTTCTATTTTTTTGGCCAATTGGCTGAATTGGCATAAGCCACAAAATATCAACTCCCATTTTTTTTAATCGCGGAATGTGAGTTTCAAATGCCTTGAATGTTCCTTCTGCTGTATATTGTCTGATATTTACTTCGTAAATGTTGGAAGTTTTAATTCTGTCCGGATATTTGTAATTTGTTAATGAAATTGTAGGTTTTTGGTTATTTGCATCGTGTTTGTTTCCACAGGAAAACAAAAAAACGGATATGGCGAATATACTGATAGAAAAGATTTTGGTTTTCATATTTTTTACTTTTTTTAGTTTTATAAATATCTTAATTTCAATTTAAAAAGGGATTTTACATTTCAAATTTAATTATAAAAAATCAAAAATGAATTAGCTTGTAAATCGGTTTTAATTACTTGCGAATTGCTTTCAAATTTTTCGTCGAAAAGAGTTTTGAGTTCAACCGATTTGAATCTTTTTTCAATATTAAAATTTATTTTTTTTGATTCCGAGCTTTTATTCATAGCAAAAATTACAATTTTATCGAAATATGTTCTTTGATAAATCAACACATTTTCGTCTGTATACAAAATTTTAAAATCACCAAAAATTAAAGCTAACGAGTTTTTCCTGAATTTTATAAGTTGCGAAGCTTTATCTTTTAAATTCATTTCTTCTGAAGAAAGATTTTCAAATTTCATCATTCTTCTGTTATCGGGATCATTACCGCCGGGCATTCCAATTTCGTCGCCGTAATAAATTACAGGAATCCCCGTCATTGTTGAAATAAATGCAATTAACATTTCCGATTTTTTGTATGATTCCGGATTTCCTGCGGTGATATTTCTTGTCCAACCGGCACGTTTTGAATCTTCATCAAATTTAAGACTTCCGCCGGCATAAGAAATAAATCGACCACGGTCTTGGTTTCCTGTTATATTTCCCATAAGATTGTGCCAACCGTAATATTTATGACTTGTGCTAATTACATCGGCAAGATTTTTAAAAGAATTATTTCCGGCAATTGCCGTTGAAACGGCATCGTAAACATTAAAATCAAATTGTGCGTCCAATTGTCCGGTGTTTACATAACTGCTTATTAATTCAGGAGTTCCGTAAGTTTCGCCAATTTGGTAGATTGTTCTTTTTTCGGGAATTGAAATTTGATTTTTTAATTTTAATGTTAATGTTCTCCAGAAAATTTCGGGAATATGTTTTGTTGCGTCGTGGCGAAATCCGTCGAGATTATATTTTTTAATCCAATAAACAGCTGAATCCGAAAGCATATTGCTGACTTCGGGATTTGAAAGGTCGAGTGTAGGAAGAAAAACATCAAACCAAGTTGTGAGTCTGTAATCGTCCCAGCGTTCTGTATTTAAAGTTCCGTCGGGTAAATATAAATTTGTAGTGAAGTTTTTATGCGACTGATAATAAGAACTTTCTTCGTGAACATGATGAGCAACAAAATCGAGTAACACATTCAAATTATGTTTGTGAGCTGTTTCAACAAACTTTTTAAAATCTTCTTCGGTTCCAAACCTGTTGTCAATCAACGTAAAAGATATTGGCCAATATCCGTGATATGCAGAAAATTTTGTATTCGGATTAATATATTTTCCGAAAGCTCCTTCGGGATTTTTAACAACCGGAGAAATCCAAATTGTGTTAATTCCGAGTTTTTCAAAAAATCCGTCTTCAATTTTTTTTGTGGCTCCGGCAATATCTCCTCCAAAATAATTTGCTTTCGGAAGAATAGATTTATCGGGCGTAGGACGATTATTTTTGGTATTTCCGTCGAAAAATCTGTCGACAAAAACATTATACAAAACGGCAGATTCAAAATAATCTCTTGTTACCTGAGACGCATTTTTAATAACTTGACCGTTTTCAACAGGAATAAACAAATCGTTTGAAACACCTGAATTATTGTATGCCCAAATTCTCATATAAGTTTTTCGTTGCGATTTTGCATCGTCGGGAATTACAATTTTATAATTTCCTTCTTTTGTTTTGGAAATAAAGTTTTTATCCAAAGAAAAATTTTTATAAAAAACTATTATTGAATCAATATCGTTATCATTTCCAATTGTGAAAAAATTTTGTTCGGAAGAAATTGTATACAAATAAGGAATTTTGGTTTTACCGATACTTCTATAATTTAAAACCGAATTAAAACCGCCCATTCCGTTACTAACAGTTTCGGAATTATCGGGGTCTTTTGTTTCTTTTCCGTCAACAACAAAAAGATATTGATAACGTCCGGGTTCAATTTCTATTTCGGTTTCCCAAATTCCGTTATTATTTTTCAAAGGTGAATTTAGCGGATTCCATGAATTAAATTCTCCTTTCACGGCAACATTTTTAAATGTTTTTCCTTTTGAATCGAATTTAATTTTATATTTTCCTTTTAAAGATTTTTTTAAAAGAATTGAATATTCAACACCTGTAAGTTTAATTTTAAGAACCGATAATTGAGGTAAATCCGCAGAAATAATTTTCAAATTCAAATATGAACTGTCTTTTGAAAGCGTGGATTTTATTGCTTTATCGGTAATAATAGAATTAATTTGAGTTTTTTGCGGAATATAGTCCGACAAATAAATAATAGTTGAATCTGTTCCCAAAATTATTGGACTTGCTTTTTCCGAAAGCAAATCTAAATCGGAATAAGTAATTTCATGAACCTCAACTTTTTTGCAAGCCGAAACAAATATTATCGAAATAAAATTTAATAAAATTATTTTCTTCATGGTTTTTATAATTTGAAAATGTGTTAATTTGAAAATGTGCTAATATTCTAATATGCTAATGTGCTAATTTTTATTACTATTATTTCCTTAAAATTATTTCAGATAATTATATCATAAAATTTAAATTATTTTTTAAGTCTGAAAATTATTGAACTAATTTTTTAATAAAACAAAAAGGCGAGTATAAAAATACATCGCCTTTTTTAAAAACTAATACTATTTATGAGCTATTTTTAAAATATTATTCTTTGTAATTTCATGTTCAATTTCATTAATAACAACTTTACTGTCAACACCGTTTTGGTTTTCGAGAATTATTTCTTCCGAACTAACAGTAATTTTCAGCAAAGCACCTCTAAACCGAATTTGGAACGAATATTTTTTCCATTGTTCGGGAATAAAAGGCGTGAAATTCAGCAAATCGTTTTTTATACGTAAACCTCCAAATCCGTAAACAATTGTCATCCAAGTTCCTCCCATGCTTGTAATATGAAGCCCGTCTTCGGTATCGTTGTTGTAATCGTCTAAATCTAAACGAGAAGCGTTAAGATAAAAATTATATGCTTGTTTTTCTTTGCCGATTTTTGCTGCTAAAATTGAATGTACGCACGACGAAAGCGACGATTCGTGAACAGTTTTTGGTTCATAAAAATCGAAATTTCTTTTGATTGTTTCATTATCAAATTCGTTTTCAAAGAAATATAATCCTTGTAAAACATCGGCTTGCTTAATAAAACAAGAACGCAGAATTCTGTCCCACGACCATTTTTGGTGTATTGGTCTTTCTTCGGGTCTTAAATCGGAAACGGTTTTTAGCTCTTTGTCCAAATATCCGTCTTGTTGAAGAAAAATATTTCTTTTTTCGTCAAACGGATAATACATTTTGTCGTTAATATCTTTCCAAAAATTTATTTCTTCTTCAAATTTAAAATTTGTTTTTTTTGTGATTGAAGAAAATTCTTTGGGGAAATTTTCTTTAACAAAAACAATACATTCTGAAGTATATTTTAATGTCCAATTTGCAATTTTATTTGTGTACCAATTATTATTTACATTATTTTCATATTCATTTGGTCCTGTAACTCCGAGCATTACATATTTTTGTTTTTCTTCGGAAAAAGTAATTCTTTGTGCCCAAAATCTTGAAATTGCAATTAAAAGTTCGAGTCCGAATTGAGCAAGATATTTTTTATCGCCCGTATATCTTACATAATCATAAACAGCATAAGCAATTGCGCCGTTTCTGTGAATTTCTTCAAATGTAATTTCCCATTCGTTGTGGCATTCTTCACCGTTCATTGTTACCATCGGAAAAAGTGCTGCACCTTTTGAAAAGCCAAGTTTTTCGGCATTTTCAATGGCTTTTTCGAGATGTTTGTAACGATAAACTAAAAGTTGACGAGCAACATTTTGTTCGGCTGTGCTTAAATAAAACGGAAGCAGGTAAGCTTCTGTATCCCAATATGTACTTCCGCCGTATTTTTCGCCGGTAAAACCTTTCGGACCAACATTTAATCTTTCGTCTTTTCCGGTGTAAGTTTGATTTAATTGAAAAATATTAAATCTTATTCCTTGCTGCGCTGCAACATCTCCTTCAATAATAATATCGCTTTCGTGCCATTTATCGTTCCAAGCTGCTTCGTGTTCGAGAATTAATTTTTTAAATGTTTTATCTGTTGCATAATCTAAAACTTTAAAAGCTGCTTTTGCCAAATTTTCTTTTGCATGATAAAGTGAAGATGTTACTGAAACAAACTTAAAAACAATAACAGGCTTGTTTTTTTTAAGTTCGATAATATATTTTTCGCCAACATATTTTTCAGATTCAATTCTTTGAACACTTAAATATTTTTTTTCATTTTTATCTTCAAAAAACATTGTAGTTGAAGCAACGCAAATTCTGAAATGTGTTTTTTTTGTTTCAACAATTACATAAGGATTTACCGACGTTGATTTGTCAATTTCGTTCCAAAATTTTTCGTCGTAATTTGAATCCTGATTTTTTATATCTGCGTCAATATCACTTAGTAATTCAATTTTTCCTGTAAAATTTACTGCTTCAACGGAATATTTAATCACTGCAAGTTCGTCGTTAACAATGCTTAAAAATCTTTTAGATTTGATACTTATTTTTTTTCCGTCGGAAAATTCTGCGGTATATAATTTTCTGAAATATCCTTTTTTCATATTCAAAACACGACGAAAATTTGATATTTTACAAGTATTCAAATCGAGTTTTTCGCCGTTTAATGTAATTTTCAAGCCTGTCCAATCGGGCGAATTAAGAACTTTTGCAAAATATTCGGGATAACCGTTTTTCCACCAGCCCACACGAGTTTTATCGGGATAATAAATACCTGAAATGTAATTTCCTTGCAATGTTTCTCCGGAAAAATATTCTTCAAAATTTCCTCTTTGTCCAAATTTTCCGTTTCCCAGACTAAATATACTCTCCGAAACTTTATTGTATTCGGGCAAAAAGCCGTCTTCAACAATTTTCCAAGGTTTATGTTGTATGTAATGCTTCATTTTTTACTTATTTACCATATTTTTCGAATAGTTTAACTATTCAATTAACTTTATTAAATCTTCGATTAAAACATTTTCAAATCCGGAAATTGTATAATCTGCACTTCCCAAACTTTTTGAATTTCCCACGCCAACAGAGTGAAATCCGCCGTTAACGGCAGCTTCTATTCCTGCTTCGGCATCTTCAAAAACTATACATTCTTCGGGTTTTACATTTAATTCTGATGCCGCTTTAAAAAAAACTTCGGGATCAGGCTTTGGTTTGTGAACTTTTGTTCCGTCTATTACCACATCGAAATATGAATTAAGGTTTATTCGATTTAGAATTGTTTGAGCATTTTTGCTGGCAGAACCAATTCCAATTTTATACTCTTCAGTTTTAGCTTTTTTTAAGAAATCTACAACTCCGGGTAAAATCTCATCGGGTGTCATTTTAGAAATAAATTCAACGTATCTCGTGTTTTTTTTATCGGCGAGTTGTTCCATAATGTCTTCATCAACTATAATTCCGCCAATTTCGAGCAAAATTTCTAAAGATTTAATTCGGCTGACACCTTTTAATTGTTCATTTTGCTCTTCGGTAAAATCAAATCCTAAGCCCAACGCCAATTCTCTCCAAGCAAGATAATGGTATTTTGCAGTATCTGTAATTACGCCGTCGAGGTCAAATATTAGTGCTTTTATCATACTTTTTAATTTTGAATTAACTGAATTATTGAATAATTGAATTGACTGAATAATTGAATTGACTGAATGAATGAATTGACTGAATGAATGTTATTTTATATTTTGGTTTTTATATTTTTTCTCGCAGTCATAAAAATTGACAACAATTCGTTTAGTTCGGAATATAGTTCTTTCGTTTTATCCTCGGGAAAATTCCGGCTTCGTTAATAATTTCCAGCCAAAACATTGTTTCGTCAGTTTCTTCAATCACAATACTTAATTTTGAATAAAATTCTTTGCCGGAACGAGCACGAGTTGCAGCTCTATAATTTGCTGCAACAGATGTTGCAGAACGAATAATTTGTTTGCCAATCACCCACGAAGCTTGATTATCCGGCATCTTTGTTTGCAGATTTATCACTCTTATTGCAATGTCTTTTGTTCTATTTTTTAATTCTTTAATAAATTCAGCTTTATCTTTTTCCATAAAACATATTAATAATTTTCAATATTTATATTTATATTTCTATCATTCTATCTTTTTATCATTCTGTTAATTCCGTCAATTCAGTCAATTCTGTAAATTCAGTTAATTCAACCTTCTATCATTCTTTTTAATTCTCGTCTTTAACAAAAATTACCGAAAATGCTGCAATAAACATTGAAATTCCGCCAAGAATAAGTGCATAAATTGCTTCATCGGCAAAAAATCTTTTTACTAAAAATCCAAGAATGCTTGCCGCCAAAATTTGAGGAATTACAATAAAGAAATTAAAAATTCCCATATAAGTTCCCATTTTGTTTGAAGGAAGTGCACCTGTTAATATTGCATAAGGCATTGCCAAAATACTTGCCCAAGCCAAGCCTATTCCTACAAAAGGAATTAAAAGCATATCGGGATTTGAAATAAAAAATATTGAAACAAGACTAATTCCGCCAACTGCCAAAGATATTGAGTGTGTTATTTTACGACTTGTATATTTTGCAAGAACTATTAATAAAAATGCAAAAATTGCTGCAAATCCGTTGTAAACTCCAAAACCTACTCCAACCCAATCTGCTCCTTTATTATAAAGTTCTGATGTTGTATCCGAAGTTCCGTAAATGTGAGTTGTTACTGCTGAAGTTGTATAAATCCACATTGCAAAAAGTGCAAACCACGAAAAAAACTGAACAATTGCCAATTGTTTCATGGTTAAAGGCATATTATTTAAATCATTAAAAACAGATGTAAATCCGGTATTTCTTCCTCTTTTTTGAATGTAAGCAGATTCTATTTCTAATAATCCGAAAGCTACAAGTCCGAACGATAAAATGTATAGTTCTTTTTCAATTTCCATTCTTGAGAAAATTGCCGACAAAATAAGACCTATAAATAAAAAGATAAGTCCTATTTTATAAGATTTTGAAATATTAAAACTATTTTCTTCAGAAATAATTTGAGAATCCGAAATTAATGTATCAGTCTCAAATTCTTTAAGTTCTTCAGGCGAGTATTCTTTTGTTTTAATAACTGTAATAACCACAGCAGAAATAAAAATAATTGCTCCAATGTAGAACGAAAGTTTTACCGATAGCGGAATTTCTCCCTCAGGTGCAGTATTTGCAATATCAAACCAATTTGTTAAAACCCACGGCAAAGCTGATGCAACAACTGCTCCGGTTCCAATAAAAAAACTTTGCATTGCAAATCCCGCTGTTCGTTGTTGTGAAGGCAACATATCGCCGACAAAAGCTCTGAAAGGTTCCATAGAAACATTAATTGAAGCATCCATAATCCATAGCATTCCGGCGGCAATCCACAATGTTGGAGAATTTGGCATAATAAATAATGCTATTGATGCGAGAATTGCTCCGGCTAAGAAAAATGGTCTTCTTCTTCCAAGTTTTCCCCATGTTTTATCCGACAAATGACCTATTATTGGTTGAATAATTAAACCTGTAACCGGTGCAGCTATCCAAAGAATAGGAATATCATCAATTTTTGCGCCTAATGTTTCAAATATTCTGCTAACATTAGCATTTTGCAAAGCAAACCCGAATTGAATTCCGAGAAACCCGAAACTCATATTCCAAATTTGCCAAAAACTTAACTTTGGCTTTGTTTTCATTTTATTTTTTTAGAGAATAAAATCCTAATCTTGTTCCAAAAGGAAAAGATTTGCGACAGATATATAGAAGATTTATTTGTAAACTGCATGACGAAATTAATTCTATTTTTTTAATTACAAAAAAAAATAATTCTAACAAACATCTTAAAATTATTGATAATGAAGCGAAAGCCTTATCTAAAACGTTTGCGGAAAAAAAATTACAAAGTTGTTTTTCGCAAAATTAATTTTGTGGGAATGAAAACAGTTTTTGTTTCGTCGTGAATATTCCCGTCAATTCTTTCCAACAAAATTTGAGCAGTTTTATAGCCCATTTCATATCCGTTTTGCTCAACAGTACTCAACGGCGGGTCGGATATTTTAGAAATTAAACCGTTTGTAAAACCCATAATTGAGATTTCTTGCGGTATTTTAATGTTATGCTTTTTAATTTCAATAAGTGCTCCAAGAGCAGTCATATCGTTGACTGCAAAAATTGCATCTGGTAAGTTTTTTGCTTCAATTAATTTTCTTACAGCTTTTTTACCTTTTTTGAAAGTATCACATTTAATAATATATTCGTCATTAACAGGCAAATTATGTTTTTTCAAAGCATCTTTAAAACCTAAAAGTCTTTTTTTACTGATAGTTAAATTTTCGGGACCTGCAAAATGACAAAGTCTTTTACAACCGGATTTTATAAGATATTCAACAGCCTCAAAAGCAGCTTTATAATCGTCAACAATAACTTTATCTGTTTCAATATCGGGACAAGTTCTGTCGAAAAAAATCATTGGAATATTACTTCTTTCAATATTCCTAAAATGCTCGAAATCGTTTGTTTCTTTTGTCATTGAAATTATTATTCCGTCAACTCGGCTGGAAATAAGGGTTTGAACACTTGAAACTTCTCTTTCGAATGATTCGTTTGTCTGACAAATAATTACATTGTAACCTTTATCAAAAGCAACTTCCTCTATTCCGCTAATTACTGACGAAAAAAAGTGATGAACAATTTGAGGAATAACAATTCCTATAATATTTGTTTTGCTTTTTCTTAAACTCAAAGCAATAGCATTTGGCTTATAATTCAATCTTTTAGCCAATTCTTGAACTTTATTTTTTGTATCCGTGCTTATATCCGGATGATCTTTCAAGGCTCTGGAAACGGTTGATACCGATATACCAAGCTCTTTTGCAATATCTTTAATTGTTATTTGTGCGCTTCTCATTTTTCAGAATAAAATATGTCTAATTTAATATTTTAATTCAAAATACAAAAAAGATGTTTTATAATATTTCAATCGTTTGCGGTTACGTTTGCGTAAAAATAAATTGTTAAATAATTGTAATTTAATAAAATAAGTTTTAAATTTATAACTCCAAAAGATAGATTTTGACGACAGATATGTTAAAGATTTATTTGAAACTGCCTTTCTAAAAAAAATTAAATTAAATTTTATTATGCGACGAAAAGAAAATTTTTACTATTAACAAGTGCGTTAACATTTTTCGCAATTTTTTTGATGAACAATACATCGTTTGCACAAAAAAACATTACGGGAACTGTTACAGACGAAACTGGTTCACCGCTACCGGGAGCCGGCGTAGTCGTTAAGGGAACAACAATTGGAGCTATGACTTCTTCCGACGGAACTTACTCGATTGAAGCACCGGAAACTGCTGTTTCTTTAATTTTTTCATTTATAGGATTCGAACCAAAAGAAGTTACAATTACAGGTAATGTAGTTAATTGTCAGCTTATTATGGAATCATCGGATTTTGAAGAAATTGTAGTTATCGGTTACGGTCAAATGAAGAAAAAAGATGCAACAGGTTCTGTTTTATCTGTAACTTCAGACGATTTTAACACAGGAAATATTACTTCACCTCAAGACCTTATAATAGGTAAAACTGCCGGTGTTTTAATTACAACTTCAGGCGGAGCTCCGGGAAGCGGTTCAACAATAAGAATCAGAGGAGGTTCTTCTCTTTCTGCAAGTAACGACCCTCTTTTTGTTATTGACGGTGTGCCGGTTGATAACGATGGTATTTCAGGACTTGACAATCCTTTAAGTTCTATAAATCCGAATGTCATTGAAAGTTTTACGGTTTTAAAAGACGCTTCTGCAACAGCAATTTACGGTTCAAGAGCTTCAAACGGAGTAATTATTATTACTACCAAAAAAGGTGCAGCAGGCAGTAAATTAAAAATTGCTTATAACGGAGGATTCTCTATGAGCACTATTCCAAACACAATTGACGTTCTTACAGGTGATGAATATAGAACTTTGATAATGGAAAGATATGCCGATAATCCTAACGCAGTATTATTATTAGGTGCGGAAAATACCGATTGGCAAAGTCAAATTTTTAAAACAGCTTATGGTCATGACCATAGTTTAAGTTTTAGCGGTTCTGTAGGAAATTTACCTTACAGATTGTCTTTAGGCTACGCAAATCAAGACGGGATATTAAAAACAAGTAATCTTGACAGAAAATCTCTTGGGTTAAATTTAAGTCCTACATTTTTTGATAATAGTCTTAAAATATCAATCAATCTAAAGGCTTCAAACAATAATAATCGTTTTGCCGACAGAGGTGCAATTGGAAGTGCAATTACATTCGACCCTACTCAAACTGTTTTAGATCCAGAAAGTCCTTACGGAGGATATTTCACTTGGACTCAACTTAACGGCGATCCTATTACGATTGCTCCAAGTAATCCGTTAGCAATGCTTGAGTTGAGAGAAGATTTGTCTACAGTTAACAGAGAAATAGGAAATGTTCAAATTGATTACGCAATGCCATTTATAACAGGTTTAAAAGCAACACTAAATGTTGCAGGTGATTATTCACAAAGTAGCGGAACAAACACAACTCCGGAATATGCTTCATGGGTTTATGATTATCAAAACGGGGGTGGCAGAGAAAACACTTGGGATCAATTAAAAAAGAATGAATTGTTAGATTTCTATTTTGGTTACAACAAACAATTCTCCGACTTATCTTTAGATGCTACTGCCGGTTATTCTTGGCAACATTTTTATAGAGAAGGAAGCACGTTTGAAACCAATATAGCACAAACAGATACAATTACAGATACAGATTATGCAACCGAAAGTTATTTGGTTTCATTCTTTGGTCGTGTTAATCTTGGATTTAAAAATAAATATCTTGCAACAGTTACCGTTAGAGAAGATGCAACTTCAAGATTTTCGCCCGATACAAGGTGGGGTTTATTTCCGTCCGTTGCTTTAGCATGGAGAATTAACGAAGAATCATTCTTGAAAAACTCTAATTCTATTTCAAATTTAAAACTAAGATTAGGTTGGGGTATTACCGGACAACAAAACATTGGCGCGGGAGATTATCCGTATCTTGGTGTTTATACTTACGGGCTTTCAACAGCAATGTATCAATTCGGAGATCAATTTATTACTACAATAAGACCTGAAGGATATGATGCAAACTTGAAATGGGAAGAAACAGAAACATATAATGTGGGTTTAGATTACGGTTTCGCTAAAAACAGAATTTTTGGTACAGTTGATGTTTATTACAGAAAAACAACAGATTTATTAAATGTTATACCCGTACCTGCCGGAACAAATTTCACAAATCAAATACTAACAAATGTTGGCGATTTGGAAAATAAAGGTATAGAGTTTTCGTTAAACCTTGTTCCTGTTCAAACTTCTAATTTAAAATGGGACATTGGTTTCAATTTAACTTATAACGAAAATAAAATCACAAGACTAACTGCTGTTAATGACTCTTCATACATTGGAGTTCTAACAGGCGGAATTTCAGGCGGTGTTGGAAATACAATTCAAATTCACAGTGTTGGTTATGCAGCAAATTCATTTTATGTTTACGAACAAGTTTATGACGCTCAAGGAAAACCAATACCCGGAGTTTATGTTGACAGAAACGAAGACGGAGTAATTACCGACCAAGATAAATACATTTATAATAATCCGGCTCCTGATTTCTTTATGGGATTATCATCAAAAATAACTTATAAAAATTGGGATCTTTCTCTTTCGGGAAGAATCAGTTTAGGAAATTATGTTTACGACAATGTAGGTTCACAATATGCAGATTATAGCAATTTATATAATTCTTCATATCTAAACAATGTTACAAGTGCTGTGTTTTTAACAGATTTTAATAATCCGGAATACAGATATTTTTCAGATTATTATGTAAGAAATGCTTCATATTTTAGATTAGACAACGCAACATTAGGATATAATTTCCAAAATATCGCAAACAAAATAAATATGAGAGTTTCACTTACAGGACAAAACTTGCTTGTGATAACAAATTATAAAGGAATAGATCCTGAAATTAGCGGCGGAATTGACAATAATGTTTATCCTCGCCCAAGAATTATTATTTTAGGCTTAAGCCTTAGTTTTTAGAACATAATAAATATAAACTCATGAAAAGAATAAAAATATTTTCAGCAGCAATTGTTATCCTTTTTTCGATAACATTAACGTCCTGCCTTAAAGACTTAAACACTATTCCTTTAGATAAAGATATTGTAACATCGGCAACAATTTTTGATGATCCTGCTTCTTACGAGCAATTTTTAGCAAAAGTTTATGCAGGATTAGCAGTAAGCGGACAACAAGGTCCTGCCGGAATGCCCGATATTACAGGAATTGATGAAGGTTTTTCTACTTATTTAAGACAATATTGGTGTGCACAAGAACTTACATCAGATGAAGCCATTATTGCTTGGAATGACGGAAATTTAAGAGACTATCATGATCAAGATTGGTCGGCATCTAATGAATTTATTACTGCAATGTATAACAGAATTTATTATCAAATTACTTTGTGTAACGAATTCATAAGACAAACTACGGATACTAAACTTGACGAAAGAAATGTTGAAACTGCTTTAAGAGATCAAATTAAAGTGTATAGAGCTGAAGCTCGCTTTTTAAGAGCATACAGTTATTGGCATGCAATGGATATGTTCGGAAACGTTCCTTATATTACCGATGAAGATAATATTGGAGCATTTTTACCCGAGCAAATTTCAAGAGCAGACTTATTTAACTATATCGAAAGCGAATTAATTGCAATTGATGCAGATTTAATGGATCCAAAAACAAACGTTTACGGTCGTGTTGATAAAGCTGCTGCTTGGACTCTTCTTGCTAAAATCTATTTGAATGCAGATGTTTATGCAGGCACAAGCAAATATACAGAATGTGTTCAAAGTTGCGAAAAAGTTATAGCCGGCGGTTATACAATTGACCCAAATTATGATGAATTATTTTTAGCAGACAACGATAAAAGTAACGAAATAATTTTCCCTGTAACTTTTGACGGTAGATATACAAAAACTTACGGCGGAATGAATTTTATTATTCATGCTGCAATTGGAGGCACAATGGCTCCCGAAGAATTTGGTATCGACGGAGGTTGGGTCGGAACCAGAGTTACAAGTGCTTTTGTTAATAAATTCTCCGATATTACAGGTGCTACTGACAAAAGAGCTATGTTTCATACCGACGGACAAACACTTGATATTACAAGTATATTCGAATTCACTCAAGGCTATTCAATTAGAAAGTTTAAAAACCTTACATCAACCGGTATAAATGGTTCGGATCTTACATTTGTTGATAACGATTATCCGGTTTTCAGACTTGCCGATGTATACTTAATGTATGCAGAAGCAGTTTTAAGAGGCGGCGCCGGAAACAGCGCATTAGCTTTAGATTATGTTAACGAAATAAGATTTAGAGCTTACGGCGACAATTCAGGTGATATTACAAGCGGAGAATTAACTCTGGATTTTATTCTCGACGAAAGAGCCAGAGAACTCTATTGGGAAGGATATAGAAGAACAGATTTAATCAGATTCGGAAAATTCTCCAGTTCAACTTATGTTTGGCCTTGGAAAGGCGGAGTTTCAGGCGGAATTTCAACAAATGAAAAATTTAACGTTTTTCCTATTCCATCTGCTGATATTGCTGCTAATCCAAATTTAACCCAAAATACCGGTTACTAATTTTAAAATTTAAACAAAATGAAAATAAAAAATATAATACCGATTTTATTTTTCTTTGTAGCAATTATTTTCAATTCTTGCACAAAAGAAGATTTCGATCCGGTTCTGGAAATAACAAATGTTCCTGCATTTACAGCTCCTGCTACCGGAGGCTCTTATGTACTAATTGACGCTGACGCCGATAACGTTTTTACTACTTTCAAATGGAATAAAGCAATTTTTAATATAAACATTGAAGTTTCATATATTCTTGAAGTTGATTTAGCTGCAAACAATTTTGCAAACCCGGTTACTATGGCAATATTAAGCAATGATACTACTTTTGAAACTACAGTTTTCAATTTTAATAAACTGCTTACAACTGAACTTGGTTTAACTTCCGGAGTTGCCAAAGAAATTGCAATCAGAATAGGAACTCCTGCAGAAGCGGATTCTTCGGCAAGAACTTATTCCGAACCTATTACAATGACAGTTACTCCTTATGATCCTCCGTTTACACCCGAAAATCTTTTTGTATTTTCTAACGGTGCAAAAATTGGTGTTTTAAAACCTGTGGATACTGAAGGAAACTATGAAGGCTATGTGTGGATTGCTGCAGCAGATTTAAGTTTTACTTTATCTGATGCAGAAACCGGAGGGATTTTAATTGGTGATAATGGAGATAACGGCATTGCCGAATTCGACGGAGATGCTTTTATTTCTGCTATGATTCAAGTTCAGGGTTCAATTATTTTTAACAAAGGTGCAATTACTGAAGGTTATCACAAAATCAATATCAATACTTTTGATATGACTTACGAAGTTGTACAAATTGCTTCATGGAGCGTTATCGGAAGTGCTATAAATCCTTATGCTTGGAACGGAGATATTGATTTAACTTATGATATTGCAACAGGCGTTTGGTCTGCAACTATTATAGATATTCATACAGGTGAATTTAAATTTAGACCGAACCACTCATGGGATCCGTTAAATTACGGAGACGACGGTGCTGACGGATTACCTGACGAATATGGTGCAAACATTCCAATTACAATTGGACCAAGTTACACTATTACTCTTGATTTAAGAGAATATCCATACAGCTATAGTGTTGTAGCAAACTAATAAAATTATGTTACCCAAAATTAAAAGAGAGGATTTTATGTCCTCTCTTTTTTTTATATATTAAATTTATTTCAAATATTTATCAAGCCATCCTTTAAATTCTCTTTGCCATAAAATACCGTTTTGCGGTTTAAGAACCCAATGGTTTTCATTAGGAAAATATAAAAGTTTAGCAGGAACTCCTTTTAAAATTGCAGCATTAAATGCGCTCATTCCTTGTCCGTCAACAATTCTATAATCTTTTCCGCCTTGAATACAAAGAATTGGAGTATCCCATTTATCTACAAATTTATGAGGTGAATTTGCAAAGCTTTTTTGAGCAATTTTATTGTTTTTGTCCCAATATGGTCCGCCCAAATCCCAGTTTGCAAACCACATTTCTTCTGTTTCTGTATATTGAGCTTCTAAATTGAAAATACCGTCGTGAGCAATAAATGCTTTAAATCTTTTTTCATGATGTCCGGCAATCCAATAAACAGAAAAACCTCCATAACTTGCTCCTATTGCGCCAAGTTTATTAGCATCAATAAATGGTTCTTTTTTCAATTCATCTATTGCAGAGAAATAATCTTTCATATTTTGTC
The DNA here is from genome assembly GCA_022729995.1 of Draconibacterium orientale. Taxonomy (GTDB): domain Bacteria; phylum Bacteroidota; class Bacteroidia; order Bacteroidales; family JAADGE01; genus DZBS01. Next base: position 26,029 of record DZBS01000030.1, read on the forward strand.
CGCCGTAATCGCCGCTAATTTGTTCGTTCCATTCTTGTCCGAATCCTGGAAGTCCTCTTCTGTTTGGAGCAACAACAATATAACCGTTTGCTGCCATCATTTGAAAATTCCATCTGAAAGAAAAAAACTGACTTACCGTAGATTGTGGTCCGCCTTCGCAATAAAGAAGTGCAGGATATTTTTTGTTTTTATCGAAATGAGGAGGATAAATTACCCAAACATGCATTTGTTTGTTGTCGGTAGTTTTAATCCATCTTTCTTCAACTTTTCCTAAAGTTAATTGGTCCAAGATTTCTTTATTTATGAAACTGATTTGAGTTTCTTTTCCGTCGGATTCATTTACTGCAAATATTTCTCGAGGCATAGACATCGACATTTTTACGCCGATAAGTTTATTTCCTGCTTGAAATACCGATGTATAATCGTGAACTCCTTTTGTAATTGTTTTTATTTCTTTTGTGTCGATATTTGTTTTATAAATTTGGTCGCAAGCATGATAATCGCTTACAAAATAGATAGATTTTGAATCGTCTGCCCAAGAAAATCCGTCAGCATTTTGGTCAAACTTTTCTGTTATATAACTTTTTGTTTTTGTATCAAAATTATAAACAAAAAGTCTTATTTTGTCTGATTCATATCCGTCGCGTTCCATACTCGACCAAGCAATATTTTTTCCGTCGGGCGAATATGCAGGAGCTTTATCATATCCGTTCATTCCTTCTGTTAAATTTATTGTTGATTTTGAGTCAATATTATAAATATAAATATCCGAATTAGTAGAAATTGCATAAGCTTTACCTTTTTTCTTAACACATGTGTAAGCAATATTTTTGGAATCTATGCTCCAAGTTATTTCTTCGGCTCCGCCAAAAGGTTTTAAGGGTGAATCAAATTCTTCGCCTTCCATAATATCGGTAATATTTGAAAGTTTTTGTCCGTCGTAATCGGCAATAAAAATATGAGAATATGAATCTGTCCAAGAATCCCAATGTCTGTACATAATATCTTCAACAACTCTTGCATCTGCTTTTGGCAAATCGGGATAAATATCCGTAACTTGTTTAACGAGCGGCACTTCTGCAAAAAACATAAGTTTTTTTCCGTCGGGTGAATATTTGAAACCGGAAATTCCGCCTTTAACATCAGAAATTTGTTTTCTGTTTGTTCCGTCGGTGTTCATTTCCCACATTTGCATATCGCCTGTTTCGGGACTCAAAAAACCAATTTTTTTTCCGTCGGGAGTCCAAAGCGGATTATATTCGCCGAATGCAGTTTCGGTAATTCTTTTAGCTTCGCCGCCTTCAATACTCATTGTGTAAAGTTCGCTGTTTCCTTTGTTTTGCTCAACACTGTAATATGAAACTCCGTAGATTAAAGTTTTTCCGTCGGGCGAAACTTCTAATTCTCCAAGCCGTCCGAACGACCATAAAACTTCGGGTGTCATAATGTCGGAAGAAAGTTTCAAATCGGGTTTTCCGATTACAGGAGCATCTTCGGTTTTATTATTTTCCGATTGTTGTTCATTTGAACAAGCTGCAATAAACGTAGATATTGCAACAAAAATGTATAAGATTTTTCGTATCATAATAAATAATTTTGAATTATAAATAATGATAAAGGTAGGAAATACAAAATTATCTTCAAAAACATTAACTCAAATTTATCAATAGAAGATTTTAAAAATCAAAATACTGATTTAATAATTTGATAAAATTCTATATTACAAATCAATATTGTTAAGTTAAGGTTTTCTCTGCGTATCTCTGCGAAAAAACTTTGCGATTCTCTGCGGTAAAATAAATTTAAACGCTGAGTAACGCAAAGAACCTCAAAGAAAAAAATAAATATTTTCTTAACTTAACGTTATTGTATTACAATTTCTTAATCGTTTCAGTATTTTTTTAGCTTAATTTGGATAACTATTTTTAGAAATTAATTTGAAAGAAGATTTTTTAATTTTGAAGACTGAGAAAAAAGAAGTTCGATATTTGAATTTAAATTGTCGGAAACAGAAACATTATTTTGTGCCGAAATATTAACATCTTCCATTGCTTTATTAATTAATCTTATGCTTTGCTCTTGTTCTGCAAGTGCTTCGGAAATTGATACTGAATATTCGGCAGATTTTTTTATTTCAGTTAAAATATTTTTTAAATTACTGTCGGCCACATCGGTAACTTTAATATTTTCAGAAATCATACTTATTATTTCTTGAGCAGATTTTTTACTGTGAAGCGAAAGTTTTTTTATTTCGGTGGCAACAACGGCAAATCCTTTTCCCAAATCGCCGGAATGTGATGCTTCAATTGCCGCATTTAACGACAAAAGATTTGTTTTAAATGCAATTTCATTTACCAACTCAATTTTCTTGTTCATTTCTATGTTAGTTAAAAGAACTTTTCTTAGAGATTCTAAACTTTTTTCGGACATTGAAGACGCATTTTCTGCAACTTCAGATGTTTGTTTTGCATTTTCGGAATTTTGTATTATTGAATTTACGACTTCTTCAATAGATACAGATATTTGTTCAATATTTGTTGCTTGATTTGAGTTGCTTTTATTTAATTCATTTGCCGACGATTTGATTTTTTCGGCAAGTTCTTCTAAAATTACACTTGTTTCTTTAACCGAGTTCAACAGTTCTTCAAGTTTATCGTTTTGTATATCTTTTTCGTCCGATTGAATTTTTGATAATTTCATTGCATCTTCAAAAAATTTTTTTCCGAAAAATATCACAGTTGATAAAATAATAAGTGCGAAAGGAAAAGTAACAACTCCAATTTCTGCAACCGGATTGGGCCCGAATTGACTTGTAATTTCCTGATAATACCAAAAATTTGTAAGTAATGCAATTATTGAATTTAAAACTAAAACCCTTTTATTTGCGAATAATAATGTTAGTGGCATTAATCCAAGTATTAAGTATAATCCTTGAACAAAATTAATCTCGGGCAAAGGCGGAAAAATAAATAATGCCGATGCT
>DZBS01000140.1 GCA_022729995.1 Draconibacterium orientale
GGCTGCAATAAGTCCGGCAGGGTGAGAAATGTCGAACATTAAAAGAGCACCAATTTTGTCTGCAATTTTTCGCATTCTTTCGTAATCCCAATCTCTGGAATATGCAGATGCACCGCCAATAATCAATTTTGGTTTTTCGCGAAGTGCTATTTCTTCCATTTCATCGTAATCAACAGTTCCGGTTTGTTCGCCCACATTGTAGGAAATTGCGTTATATAAAAGTCCGGAGAAATTTACAAAACTTCCGTGTGTTAAATGTCCGCCGTGAGAAAGATTTAGACCTAAAAATGTATCGCCGGGTTTTAAAACTGCCAACATAACTGCGGCATTTGCTTGTGCTCCTGAGTGTGGTTGAACATTTGCCCATTCTGCTCCAAAAAGTTGTTTTGCTCTGTCTATTGCAATTTGTTCTGTTTGGTCAACAATTTCGCAACCGCCGTAATATCTTTTTCCGGGATAACCTTCGGCATATTTGTTTGTTAGCGGAGAACCCATGGCTTCCATTACTTGTTTGCTTACAAAATTTTCGGAAGCAATAAGTTCAATACCTCGCATTTGGCGATTTTTTTCTTTTTGAATTAGTTCAAAAATTATGTTGTCTCTTTCCATGCTAAATTTGTTAAAATATTTATTGATAGATAATTATATTTTTAAAACATTATGAAAATGTCTAATTTTATTTTTCACAAAGCTAATTATTCCAAATTAAAAATGAATGAAAAATTTATAAATTATTAAGAATTTCTTTTTCTTTTTTTGTGAGTTTGCCAACAATTAAATTATAAGAATCATCAATCCATTTATAAAGTAGTTTGTCGGGAATAGATCCGTCAATCAAAATCGTGTTCCAAAGAGCCTTGTTCATGTGATACCCCGGTTTAACGGCCGAATATTTTTCTCGTAATTCAACAGCATTTTCGGGTTCGCATTTTATGTTTATAGAAAATTCGTCATCAATATCCGTTAAAGCAAACATTTTGTTCATCACTTTTATTACCAAAGTAGTTTTGTCAAAAGGAAAACCGTCTGAAGTTCCTTTTTTTGCAAGACAATAGTTTCTAAATTCTTCAATATTCATTTTTCATTTTTTAAATGTCAATAATTCAACATAAAATTAAATAAAAATATTTACAGATTAAAGTATATTCTTTATTTTTGAGCAATAAAAATAAAATTTTTGAGTTTGAAAATTAAGGTGTCTTGTTGTTATAAAAAAAACATTTATCTTTGTAGTATAATAGCTAATTTTAAAATTTATAAAAAATGAAAAAAATTGCACTATTTTTCGGAATAATTGCTGTAGGAACCCTAATGATGTTGAGTTCTTGTAATTCGTCAAGAACAACAGTTTGTCCTGCATATCCGCCGTCAACATATCAAGGAAATATCCAACAAGATAACGGGGTTTCTTTGCAAACCGGAAATACCGTTGAATATACTGAAGTAAAATTATATTAATTTTTTTTCTATATAAAAATTATTAAATTTCGAAGTTTGTAATCCGACAAACTTCTTTTTTTATTTAAGCACGTTTTAGAATGAGAATAATTGTTTTATTAGTATTTTTTTTGTCATTATTTGTCGTTAAGTCCTTTGCACAAGGAGATTTAGACGAACAAAAAAAGATTTTTTTCAGAAACGAAAAAACTTATGCACTTAACCTAAATACAAACGGATTTGGTTTTGATTATCGTTTTGCAAAAAGAAAAAACGCTTCCAGAAAATTTATTTACGACGGCGATATTAATATTATGAAACATCAAAAGGAATACAAACAATACAATCCATGGAGTTATTCTCTTACACGTTTTGCCTACGGAAAAACAAATTCTGTTTTTAATATCAGATTTGGAGTTGGGCAAGAATTTGAAATTTTTAAAAAGCTTGATAAAAATAGCGTATCTGTTCGTCTTTTTTACGCAGGAGGTTTCACATCAGCATTTTTAAAGCCAATATATTATCAAATATTAGTAAATGAATACACTGTTGACAAAAAATTTGATACAAGTGTACCCGCTTTGTATATTATGGGGCGTTCGCCTTATTCTATGGGAATTTCCGAAACCAAAATAATTCCCGGAGCTTATGTAAAAACAGGTTTTGGATTTGAATTTAGCCAAAACGACAATCGTGTTAGCATGATTGAAGCAGGAATAACCCTTGAATTATATCCTAAAACTGTTGAGATAATGGCAACAGAAACTAATAAATTATTCTTTCCTACATTATATATTTCATACCGATTTGGAAAAGTTATCAGCGATTTTTATATGAAAGAAAGAGATAAAGGTGAAGAAGAATATTAAAATTTAAAATTGTTGAAAACAAAATTATTCTGTAATTTGCTATTTGTAAAATGTTTAATACATTTACGAACTAAAAAAATCAGGTATAATGAAATTTAGATATTTTTTCCCGATATTAATATGTTTGTTGATTATATTTAATAGTGCCCATTCTCAACAAAATACATTGTTTTCTAAAGAGATATTTTATTCTCAAAAAGGAGATTCGCTTCTTTATCGTTTCTTAATTCCTCAAAATATTTCTGCAAACGACAGCAATACAAAATATCCGCTTGTTGTTTTTTTACACGGAGCAGGTGAGCGAGGAAATGATAATGTAAAGCAATTAATTCACGGAGCCTCTCTTTTTTCTAAACCCGAATCTTTAAAAAATTATCCTTGTTATTTTATTGCACCTCAATGTCCGATTGACAAACGTTGGGTTGAAGTAGATTGGAAATTACAATTTCATTCAATGCCCGAGCAAATTTCCGAAAATCTCGGATTTACTGTTCAACTTATTGATTCTTTAATAAAAAATTATCCGATTGATATAAACAGAATTTATGTAACCGGATTGTCAATGGGCGGTTTTGGAACTTGGGATATTATTTGCCGATTTCCCGATAAATTTGCTGCTGCTGCGCCAATTTGCGGAGGCGGCGACGAAAATTTAGCCGAAAAAATTAATAAAATTCCAATTTGGGCTTTTCACGGTTCAAACGATAAATTGGTTACTGTTTATCGTTCAAGAAATATGATAAATGCCTTGAAAAAAACCGGAGGAAAACCAAAATATACAGAATATCCCGGAGTCGGACATTTTAGCTGGGAAAAAGCATACTCCGAACCCGATTTTCTAAAATGGATGTTTTCACAATCAAAAATTATTAAAAATTAAACAATTATTATAATATGACTCGTTATTTGTGGCAGTTTATATCAATGCTCGGTATTGTATTTTTGCTTTTTGCAGCTTATTCATTTTCAAATTTTGACATAAAAATTTATGGTGTAAATCTTAAAAAAACAGAATTGAAAAGTTTTTTAATGAATAGAGATACAATTGAAACTCTTAAAATAAATAATTTATCTCATTTATCCGATACAATTGACCAAAAACACGAAATTGTTAATGACACAACAGCTCAACGAATTCTTCTTATAGGCGATTCGATGCTTGAAGGTTTGATGTTGCGACTAAGAGATTACACTTCATTTAACGGCCACGATATGAAAAGTGTAATTTGGTATAGTTCTCAAACATATTGGTTTGGCTCTTCGGACACTTTAAAATATTTTATTAATCAATATAAACCAACTTATGTGATGTTAGTTATTGGGGCCAACGAATTATTTGTTGCCGATATAAAAAACAAACGAAATAAGTATGTTCAACGAATTATAAAACAATTAGATACAATTCCATACATTTGGGTTGGACCTCCAAATTGGAAAGACGATACAGGAATTAACGATTTAATTCTTTCAAATGCCGGAAAATTCAGATATTTTCCTTCTAAAGATTTAACATACAAAAGAACCAAAGACGGTGCACATCCAACACATGAATCTGCTGTGGTTTGGATGGATTCAATTGCTTCATTTATAATTAATAAAAGTGATTATAGAATTAAATTGAATTTTCCCGATAAGAGATATAAAGTCTCTCCAAATGCTACATTAATTCAACCCTTAAAATAATTTTGAACGACAGATTTTTTGCAGATGAACGAAAATATACTATCAAAACTTAGAGACATTTTTTTATACGACGCAGCAAATCCGATGCTTTTCAACAGCGGAATATTTTTTGTCTTGTTTATTTTATTCATTATTTATTACGCTTTTCAGCATAAAAATAGACTTTCTATTACTTTGTTTGTAATTGTATTTAGTGTATTTTTCTACTATAAATCAAGCGGATTATATTTTGTAATTTTAGTTTTTACATCAATTACAGATTATGCGTTTGCTATTTTTGTTCACAAAGCCGTTAAAAAAAGCTGGAAACGTTTTTGGCTTATTATTGCTGTTTGGCTTAGTCTTGGTATTCTTTTCTATTTTAAATATACAAATTTTGTTCTTGAAAATTTTGTTAATCTGATAAAATTAATAGGAGATTTTCCTCTAATTACCGAATTTTTGAAAAATACAAGTACCGATGCTTTTAAGAGTTTTTCTGATATTGCATCAAATAATTTTCAAGCTTTTGATATTTTTCTTCCAATTGGAATTTCATTCTATACATTTCAATCAATTAGTTATGTTTTAGATGTTTATCAAAAAAAATTAGAACCTACAAAGAATTTTTTGGATTACGCTTTCTTTCTTTCTTTTTTCCCGCAATTAGTTGCAGGACCAATTGTGAAAGCAAATTTATTTTTACCTCAGTTAAAACAAAAAATAACTATTTCAAAAATTGCGGTCTGGACAGGTTTCTGGTTTATTATTATAGGACTTTTCAAAAAAGCCGTAATTGCCGATTATATTGCTCAATATAACGATTTTGTGTTTGCCGCTCCCGGAACTTATTCGGGTTTTGAAAACTTAATGGCTGTTTTAGGTTATACGCTTCAAATTTACGGAGATTTTTCCGGATATTCCGATATTGCTATTGGTTTGGGAATGGTTATGGGTTTTGATTTAGGATTGAATTTTAATTTCCCGTATAAATCTTTAAACATTACAGATTTTTGGCGACGATGGCATATTTCGCTTTCGTCGTGGTTAAGAGATTATTTGTATATTCAGCTTGGAGGAAACAAAAAAGGAAAGTGGAAAATGTATCGGAATTTATTTCTGACAATGTTTTTGGGCGGACTTTGGCACGGCGCAAATTGGAAATTTGTTGTTTGGGGCTCAATGCACGGAATCGGACTTGCCGTTCATAAAGCTCTTGGTAAAGTTTTGGGTAAAATTCCGAATGTTATTCCCGTGAAATTTGTTTCGTGGTTGCTCACTTTTGTTTTTGTAATAACTTTGTGGATATTTTTTAGAGCAAACGATATAGCGGAATCTTCTGCAAAAACTATCATAAAAGACGGAATTGATTATGAATTTTCATCACAAATAATTGCCGAAACCGATACAACAAAAACCGTAAGAGTTTTATTTACCGAAAATAATGTTGCAAAAGATACTTTAATTCAAACACTTGAATATGTTAAAGGAAGCAAAGTGAAAATTAAAGAAGAACTTGAAGGAACCGATAAAGTTTTAACTGTTAGTATTATGGAAGATGCTTATTCTGTTGCTCTTACAATGATTAAACAAATTTTAACGGATACAAGTATTAAAAAATATGCAATTCCATTCTGGAAAGCCCATCAATTATGGGTTATATTAATTCTTATAGGATTTTTAATGCATGTTTCACCCACAGTTTTAACAAATAAAATTATAGATATATTTGTGAAATCTCCGTATATTGCAAAACTGGTAATTTTCATTTTGGTAGTTCAAATTGTTATTCAATTGAAGAGCGAAGATGTTGTACCATTTATTTATTTTCAATTTTAAAAAATATTTTAAAAATGCGGTTATATACGGAATCAATCGTTAAAAGATACGGAACTAAAACTGTTGTAAAAGGTGTTTCTGTTGAAGTAAATCAAGGCGAAATAGTTGGACTTTTAGGTCCGAACGGAGCCGGAAAAACTACCTCATTCTACATGATTGTCGGATTTATAAAACCAAACGAAGGACATGTTTATTTAGACGACCAAGAAATTACTTTACTTCCAATGTATAAACGTGCTCAAATGGGAATTGGTTATTTACCGCAAGAAGCATCAGTTTTTAGAAATTTGAGTGTTCAAGATAATATAAGAAGTGTTTTAGAAATGACAAAACTTTCTAAAGCTCAACAAAAAGAAAAAACAGAATCGTTGTTGGAAGAATTTTCATTAACACATATTCGCAAAAATAAAGGAGTTCAACTTTCGGGCGGTGAAAGAAGAAGAACCGAAATTGCACGTGCTTTAGCCACAAATCCGGCTTTTATTTTATTAGACGAACCTTTTGCAGGTGTTGATCCTATTGCTGTTGAAGATATTCAACATATTATTGAAAAACTGCGTGACAAAAATATCGGTGTTTTAATTACCGACCATAATGTGCATGAAACACTTAGAATTACCGACAGAGCATATTTGCTTTTTGAAGGTTCTATTCTCGATTCCGGAAGTGCCGAAGTACTTGCCGGAAACGAAGAAGTTAGAGAAAAATATCTTGGTAAAAACTTTGAACTTAGATAGTTGTTTTCAAAATTTATTTTAATATTTTATTTATGATTAAAGGAAAAATTATATATTTTTTTATTCAAATCGGTATTTCAATTTTTTATATAATTCCGTTTAGAATTTTATATATTTTATCGAATTTTTTTAGATTTTTAGCTGAAAATATCATTAAATATAGAAAAAAAGTAATACTCAAAAATCTTAAAAATGCTTTTCCCGAAAGAAGCGAAACTGAAATTAAGAATATTAAAAGAGATGTTTATATAAATATCAGCGATTTACTTCTCGAAGGTTTAAAAGGTTTTACACTTTCAAAAAAGACTTTGATAAAACGTGTTGTTGTTAAAAACCCCGAACTTGCCGATAAATATTTCGATAAAAATTTAGATATTATCCTTCTTACATCTCATATTACCACTTGGGAATGGACTTGCTTAATTTTATCGCATTATTTCAAACACGAGTTTAGAGCCGTTTATAAAGAACTTAAAAACACTCAAATAGAAAAATTTTCATATTTAAAAAGAACTCAATTCGGAACAAAACTTTATCCGAACACACGAACTCGAGATTTTTTCTATGAAGAAAGCGATAAACCGCGAATTTTTTATATGCTTCCCGACCAAAATCCGGCAAGTAAAGGATTAGCTCATTGGCGCAATTTTTTCAATATCGACACCGCATTTATTCACGGACCGAAAAAATATTTTGATAAACTTCAAATTCCAATTTTATACTTAAATATTGTAAGAGTAAAAAGAGGTTTTTACGAATGCGAACTTATGGAATTTGTTACCGAAGACGAAATCGGTCAAGACATTGACGTAACAGGAAGATATGTTGAACTTCTTGAAAAATTAATTCGCACTAAACCCGGAAATTGGCTCTGGTCGCACAAAAGATGGAAACATACTCGAAATTAATGTGCTAATGTGCTGATGTGCAAATGTACTAATGTGCTAATTTGAAAATGTGAAAATGTGAGAATTTGAAAATGAGAAAAAAATTTCAAAAATGTTTTATTTGTAAATTTTACATAATAAACTAAAAATATCATAAAAAAATCGGAATTTAAATAGTTCAAAAAATGGAACCCAGATAAATTATGATTTGTTATGATTCTCGCTGATAATTATAAATCTCAAATTAGAATTTTTAATTTTCACATTTTCACATTTCCACATTTTCACATTTTCAAATTTCCACATTTTCAAATTTCCACATTTTCAAATTTCAAATTTCCACAATTTCAAATTTCCACATTTCCACATTTTCACATTTTCAAATTTCCACATTTTCAAATTTTCACATTTCCACATTTCCACATTTTCACATTTCCACATTTTCAAATTTCCACATTTTCAAATTTCAAATTTCCACATTTTCAAATTTCAAATTTCCACATTTCCAAATTTCCACATTTCTACATTTTCAAATTTCCACATTTCCACATTTCCACATTTCCACATTTTCAAATTTTCAAATTTTCACATTTTCAAATTTCCACATTTCCACATTTCCACATTTTCACATTTTCACATTTTCACATTTCCACATTTCCACATTTTCAAATTTCCACATTTTCACATTTTCACATTTTCAAATTGCGAAATAATTTCTTTAATTTCATTAACTCTTTTAT
>DZBS01000031.1 GCA_022729995.1 Draconibacterium orientale
TTGTTAAAGCAGAAAGAATATACATGTATTCTTGAAGATTCATTCTGAATGAATTTGATTTTAGTGATCCTGCAATAATTATGTCGTTTGGGTAAATATAAAATTTATTAGAACTCAAAAGACTTTGATTTGTTAGGTCAACATTAAAAAGTTCTTTGCCGTTTTCATTTTCTCTAAGAACCTGAATTTTTCTTAAATCTGCATATTGCGATAATCCGCCCGCTGTTGAAATTGCTTCCAAAATATTAATTTTTTCTTGATAAATATAAACGGTTTTTTCCGAATTAAATTTTCCCAATGTCGAAAATTTGAAACTCACAAGTTTAACATTTACAATAGCATCAACAATTTTTTCGTTTGTTTTTTCAATTATCGTTTGTCTGGCTTCGGAAATTGTTTTTCCGCCGACATGTATTTTTCCCAAAACCGGAATTTCAATGTCGCCGTTCGAGTCAACCGTAAAACCTGTTAAATAAAAATTTCCTCCGCCGGAATTACTGCTAAGATTGTTGTTATCTTGCTTGTCTACTTTAAATTGTTTTGTTAATTCTTCGTTATTTGAAGTTATGCTGATGTGTAAAACATCATTTGTTTTGAGTTTATAAAGCTCGGATTTTTCTGTAAATATAACCGAAGAATCTTTAGAATAATCTTTTTGATATAAATATGTATATTTTTTATTGCATGACGACAATATCAAAATAGACATTATAATTATTAACAAACCGGAAGCTTTATTTCTGCTCATTTTACATAAATTTAGAATACAAATCTATAAAATATTTTAAATCAAAATGTCGAAATATAAAATTAAATGGTATCTTTATTGTAGTATGTTAGTAATTCATTAAAAAATCGATAAAATGAAACCGACTGCCGATATTTTTAAGATAAAATATAACGATATAAAACCTGCAAAAGGCAGAGTTTTAATATCCGAGCCTTTTGCTTCCGATACTTTTTTTTCTCGTTCGGTTGTTTTGCTAACCGAGCACGACGAAGAAGGAACAATAGGATTTATTTTGAACAAACCTATTAAGAAAATATTATCGGAAATTTCGTCGGAATTTGGCTCTTTTGATGCTCCTGTTTTTCTCGGAGGTCCGGTAAACAGAGATAATATTTATTACATTCACACACTTGGAAACAAATTGCCCGACAGCATTGAAATTGCCGATGATTTATTTTGGGGCGGTAATTTTAATGTTTTAAAAGATTTGATTTCAAAAGGTAAAATTAAGTCTAATGAAATTCGCTTTTTTGTGGGTTATTCCGGCTGGGAAAAAGACCAGTTGAATGATGAAATTATTAACGATTCATGGCTAATTAGCGATGTGGAAGCTCAAACAGTAATGGAAGCAAATGACGAAATTTGGAAGAAACTCGTTTATAAACTCGGAACAAAATATCGTGTTTGGACTAATTTTCCCGAAAATCCTAATTTTAATTAACTTATCTAATAAATTTTTCGTTTATTAACTGAATAAATTTCTTCGATTTATTATTATAGTATCTTTTTTCTTGATATGCAATTACCCATTTTATTCCTGAAATTGAATTTGTTAGAAATACTTCGTCGCTTTTAATCAAGTCTTCCGATTTTATTATTGTTTCTTCAATATCAAAACCTGCATCTTTGGCAGTTTGTATGACATTTTTTCGCATAACTCCGTCTATAATTCCTTCAGAAATTGTCGGTGTAAATATTTTATTTTCTTTAACAATAAAAATATTTGACGAAATTGTTTCGCAAACATTATTCTCCGTATTGTAAATTATACAATCGTCGAAACTGTTTTTTTTTGCAAATTTTCCGGCAAGAATATAAATCATTGAATCTTGCGATTTGAAGGAGGAAAACGATGTTTTTTGTTTCAATATTTTGGAAAAATCGCCAATTGTTAAACCATATTCGTTTAAAACAAATTCTTTTTCTTTTAATTTTTCTGTTGAAATAATATATTCGATATCGTTATTTTCGGGAGTATATAATCCGCCTTCTTTTCTAAAAACTTTAAACCTAACGCGAGCTGAAGTGTTAATTTTATTATGTTTTAGCAAAGAAATAATTTCTTCTTTAATTTGTTCTTTTCTTGAAATAAATTTTTCGGGAATGTTCATTTCAAGAATTTTCATTCCAGAAATTAGTCTGTTGAAATGGTCGTCAAAAAAAATCACTTTTTGAGGCAAGCAAAAGAATGTCTCAAAAAGCGAATCGTTATATAAAAATGCTCTGTTTCCTGCCGAAATTCTAAAATTAATTTCGGGAATAAAATTTCCGTTATATACAATTAGGTTTTTTTCAAACACGGCTTAATAATGTAAAGGAGTTATTTTGTAAACTCTATCATCATAAAAATAAATGCAACAAGCAAAATTAAAGAGCCTGTGATTGTTAAAGTTTTTAAAATCAATTCTTTTGTGCTGTTTTCTGTTGTTGGAGAAATTACCGGTTTAATTTCTGTTTTAGGACGAGCCATTGCTTTCATTTCTTTGTTCAAACCCAAGTTTGCATCAATTATTTTTGCTAACTCGTGGTGATGTTCAAAAATTTCTTCTTCAAGCTCTTCAATCTTACTCTCCAACTCTTTATTTCTTATTGTTAGTGATGTTATTAACTCATTTTTTTCGGTCAAACTTCTTATTAAACCTTCATTGTTTCCTAATTCCGAAATGTTATCAAATTCGTCGTCTAAAGAACCTTCCGGATATTTTTCCATCAGAAATTCTTTGTCAATCAGGTATTTATTGCCTTCTTTTTTTACAAATTTTGTGTTTTCGTATTTTTGACAAAGCCTGTGAATTGTTGTTTGGCTTTTGTTACTTGCATCAATTGCTTCTTTAACTGTGAGATACATACGATTGTTTTTTTAGGGGTATTGTTTAAATTATAGGTCTTAACTCATTAAATGCAAATTAAATAAAAATTATTCATTTATTTAAACATTTACTGTATAAAGTTTTACACAAAATTATTAACTTTATGTTTTTTAAACTAAATTATTTTTATGTTAATTTTAATTTCACCGGCCAAAAAAATCGAATATAAAAAGTCAAAAATCGATATAACTACTACAATGCCTTATTTTATTGAAGAATCTAAATCTTTGATTACCGAACTTAAAAAATTTAATTCTTCGGAAATAGGAAAATTAATGAATATCAGCAAAAATCTTTCAGATTTAAATTTTGAAAGATTTTTAAAATGGCAACCGACTTTTACCGAAAAAAATGCAAATCCTGCTGTTTTTATGTTTCAAGGAGAAGTTTATCAGGGTTTGAAAGCACAAAATTTTAATGCAGATGAAATAAATTTTATGCAAAATAATTTGCTAATTCTTTCCGGATTACACGGAGTTTTACGTCCGTTAGATTTAATTCAGGCATACAGACTTGAAATGGGAACAAAACTTAAAACTAAAAATGCTAATAATTTATATGAATTTTGGGGAAATAAAATTTCCGATTTTATAAATATAAGATTAAAAGAAAACAACTCCGAAACGCTCGTTAATCTTGCGTCCGACGAATATTTTAAATCTGTAAACATTAAAATTATTAATGCCAAAATTATTAAACCGGTTTTTAAAGACGAAAATAACGGAAAGTATAAAATTATAAGTTTTTATGCCAAAAAAGCACGCGGGTTAATGACAAAATTTATTATCGAAAATAAAATTGATAAAGTTAATGATTTGAAAGCTTTTGATTATGAAGGATATACGTTTAGTCAAGAATTTTCTAAAAAAGATGAATTGGTTTTTTTAAGATAATTAGCTTTTTGTTAAATAATATATTTTATGTAAATTTAAATATAGAAATATGAAAAAAACTGCTATTTTTTTTGTTATTCTGTTCAACACAATTTTACTTTCGGCACAGAATGTTCCGAATAATATTTTTTATAAATCCTTTGCTTTCACGAGCAAAGGAGAAATTGTGAAGAACAAAAAAATTATTGTTGAAATTTCAATTTTAAGAGATAATTCAACCGGAACTTTGGTTTACAAAGAAATTCATAATCCGCAAACTAATTTAATAGGCGAATATATTTTGCAAATAGGAGAGGGAACTCCTGTTTTTGAAGGAGAAACAACCAATTTTAATTCTATTGATTGGGATTTATATAAATATTTTATCAAAGTTAGAACCGACACAGGGCAAGATGCTGTTGTTAACGGATTGAATTTTACCGAATTATATGAATTTGGTTCTGTTCCTTATGCAAATTATTCTGCAAAATCTTTTGTTGCCGACAGTTTATCGTCGCCTGTTAGAATAAATTTTTCGCAATTAAAAGATGTAAATATTTCATCTCCTGCCGATAAGCAATTTGTTGCTTGGGACGCTTCAACACAAAAATGGATTACAGCCGACCCGACCGGCGATCCGGGAGTTTTTGTCAGAACCGACGGAACAAAAGATTTAACAGGCGATTGGACAATTTCTTCTAATAATATTATTTTAACATCAGGAAACTTAAAGTCAAATTCGTTTTCTACAAATTCCGGCGTTACAATTTCCGATTTTTCCGATGATATTTTACTTGCCGACAGTAGCGCAAATTCACTAATTACAGAGAAAGCCGTGAAAACTTATGTAGATAATTTATTGTTAAACGGAGCTTGGATAAAAAATGCAAATTATATATATGTTACAGGAATTCAAAATGTTGGAATCGGAATTTCAAACCCGACTCATAAATTTGAAGTGAATTCTGCCGGTTCTGGAGTAGTTTTTTACGGTAATTTTTCCGGAACAGTTCCCGATTTGGGTGCAGGAACAAGAATGAGTTTTTATCCGTCGAAAGCAAGTTTTAGAGCCGGACAAATAAATACAAAACCCGATTATTGGGACAATGCAAACGTTGGAAATTATTCGGCAGCCTTTGGTTTAGACACAAAAGCTTCGGGAAGTTCATCTTTTTCGGCAGGAAATAATAATGTTGCTGCAGGAAATTCGTCTGTTTCATTCGGAAAAGATAATAGTTCAGGCTCTTTATATTCTTTCAGTTCAGGAAGTTCAAACTCTGTTACCGGAATTTCTTCGGCTGCAATTGGAACAAATATTTTAGCTCACGGCGATTATTCTTTTGCAACCGGAAATTCATCAAGAACCGGAAATGTTTCGGGTGTCGGAGGTGATTATTCTTTTGCTTTTGGCGAAAATTCCGTTGTTGAAGGAAATTATGCTTTTTCGGGCGGATATTTTAACACGGCTTATGCTAATTATTCTTTTGTTGGCGGACAAAATTCGCAGACTTCAATAAACGGAATTGCAGCATTTTCATTCGGAAATTCAACACATGCAAAATCAAATTATTCTGTGGCTTTCGGACTTGGAAGTATTACAAATTCTATGTGCGAAACTGTTTTGGGAAAATATAATTATTCTGTCGGAATTTCATATAATTCTTGGATTTCAACAGAAGCATTGTTTTCATTGGGAAACGGAGCCGATGCTTCAAATCGTTCAAATGCTTTTGTTGTTCTTAAAAACGGAAATACAGGAATTGGTCTCGGACAAAATTCTCCTTCTCATTTATTAGAAGTAGGAATACTTGGCGACCTTTCTACTGCAATTGCAAATGATTGGTTAAAATATTCCGATTTCAATCTAAAAAAAGAACTTGTTAAAATTGATAAATCATCAGAAAAACTCAAAACTTTGAGCGGATATTATTTTTATTGGAAAGAAGGAATTGATACTTCACGGCATATTGGTGTTATTGCTCAGGAAGTTGAAAAAGTTTTTCCGGAAATTGTATTCACAAATAAAAAGGGAATTAAAACTGTTGATTATCAATCTTTTGTTCCTGTTTTTATTGAAGCTTTCAAAGAACAAGATAATTCAATTTCAATTTTGAAAGAAGAAAATAAAATTCTTAAAGCTGAAAATGAAGAATTAAAAAAACTTATTAACGATAATTTGTTAAGAATTGAAAATATTGAAGAATATATTAAAGCTTCGTCGAGTGCAAATATTATTAAGTAGTAATTTAACTTATTAAAGACTAAAAGAATAAATATAGAAAAATTCCGAAAGAGTAGCTGTTATAAGACAATTTGAGATACTAAATCAGTATAGCAAATAAAAATAAACACAGACAATTCTATTTTAATGTAAATTGATTAAATTTGTGAAAACTAAAAGTTAATAAAATGTCAGAATTTATAATAAAAATTGAAGATGAAATTGTTCAGACTTTGGGAAGACAGACTATTGAACAATATTTACAATTATTTATCACACAAACTATTTTAAAAGCTGCCGCAAGTGATATTTTAAATGATTATGAAAATGATAATTTAAACGGCGATAAAAATTGGATAAATGCAAAAAAAAATGCTTTTATAAACGATAGATATAGCCAATATATAAAAGTTTACGCAAATGTTTGATTATATTCTTGATACTAATATATTGATGAGTATTCTCATAAGCGGGAAATCCGGTTACAAACCAATTATGATGTTTAATAGATTTGTTACAATTGATTACATATTCAAAGAAATAGATGAATACAAAGATACAATATTTGTCAAATCAAAACTTGAACGCAATCAGTTGGTTGAATATACAAATCAGATTTTATCAAAAATAACAGTATTACCGAGATACGTTGTCAATGAAGAAAATATTAAAAAAGCAACTTATTTGACAAAAGATATCGATTTCAATGATGTTTGGTTTATCGCTTTATCGTTAGAATATGATTTGACTTTATTAACCCGAGATGAAAAATTGTATAAAGGATTGACTAAGAAAGGATTTAAGAAGATTATGCTTTTCGACCAATTCTTAAAAATGATATTACAATAATACAAATAAGATACTGATAAATTGATAGATACTGATGAAAAATTGCTATAACATACAATATGTAATAAATTTTCACTACAGTCGGGAGAAAAGTTTTTCGGAATGTGGAATTCACCGTTTTAGAAAATAAAATAATTTCTACGTCAAATTTGACGACAGTTTAGTTTTTAAAAATCTTTATAAATAATTTTTTATATTGATATTTTGCGGAATAAATCTGCTTACATCACCGTCGAATTTTAGAATTTCTCTAACAATTGTAGAACTCACAGGCGTGTGCTCACTTTGAGTTAGCAAAAAAACTGTTTCAATTTCGGTATGCATTAAATTGTTCATAAGAGCAATTGAGCGTTCGTATTCAAAATCGGTGGAATTTCTAAGTCCGCGAAGAATATATTTTGAATTAATATTTTTACAGAAATCAACTGTTAAACCTGTGTATGTTTCAACTGAAACTTTTGATTCATTTATAAAAACATCGCTAATCATTTTAAGGCGATTTTCAAGAGTGAAAAAGCTTTGTTTTGTGGTGTTTTTACCAATTGCAATAACTATTTTATCGAAAACGGGAATTGCTCTTTTTACAATAGATTCATGTCCGATTGTGAAAGGGTCGAATGAGCCGGGAAAAACTGCAATGTTTGCCATAATGTTAATTTACAATTAGTTTTTTTGTATATATTTTTTCCTCAGAAATAATTTTTACTACATATATTCCGGCTTTTAAATTTGAAATATTAATTTTTCCTCCAAAAAAGTTTTGTTCCGAAATTTGCAATTTTCCTTGAATATCGTAAATAAATATTTTTCCTTCTTTATCAATATTAATAAAATTTTTGGCAGGATTCGGGTAAATATTTATTTCAACATTATCAATATTTTCAACGGATTGATATATTTCTCCAAAAACAGGTCTAATCATAACAGCACCTTGAACAGTTGATTGCAACCAATTTCCGCTGATATTATAGAAAAGATATTTATTTGCAATTGTGTTCAAATCGAAACCTACATTTAGCATATCTTCAGTTGTTTGTGTCCAACCAACATAAAATGTGTCGGTTAGAGCAAGCGGCTCGTCAAATTTATAGAAATGAAATTGATTTAATTCGCTTTCATATTCCGGTCTTTGTCCTTCGATTGAAAGAATCGGAGTTGTTTCCGGATTTCCGTTTTCGCCTTGTAACCAAATGTTTAACCAGAAATACTGTTGACTTTCATTCAAATATGTTTGAGTAAAATATATTTGAACTCCTGCCAAATTATCTTGTTTTTCCGGAAAAAATTTGTAGGCAACAGAGCCGTATTTGGTTCCGCTTCCGTAAAGTCCGTAGCCGGCTTCGGCTGTTCCGTCGTCGTAAGCGTAATAATCTCTAAATTTCTGAGTGTATGAAACTTTATTGTTTATTATTGAATCATAAGAAGCTGTAACAATATTTCCTCTAAAATTAAAATCGCAAAATTGGTTCGAATTTGTTGAGAATGTAAAGAAATTATTAACAGAAATTTCTGTTTGATTAAAAGGCGGAACATTATATGCGCCGGCTTCAATTTTCTGTGTAACAGAGTTTCCGGATAAATCTTCGAGATAAAAATTTAAACTGTCTATAAGCCTAAAAAGTTTATCGTTATTTGAATAATTTGCAGTAAAATATTGTTTTAACGGTTTGGTTGCCATGTTTTTGTAATGGCTCCAAGGCATTGCTTGATATTTTGAAAGCAATGAATTTAAGGGTTTGCTGAATGCAATATCTTTTATATTATTATCATTTTCGGTTCTGTTTCTGTTCAGATAAACATAATCTATATGCCAAAAATCGCAATTTCCGGCTTGCGAAGGATATGTAATTGAACCCAAGCTTGCATAATTCAAAAATCTAAATCGAAATCCGGAATGTTGAAATGCAGTATCGGCAATTTGAATAATTACAAATTCAAAGTCTTTATCGACCGAACCGTTTGCAAACCAAGCAGTTTTCCATGTTTTTTGCAAAGGTGCATAAAATTGAAGTAAAAGCGAATCTTGTTCTTCGGGTGCATTTCCCAAACCTTGAGGTTTATAGAAAAAGCTGATATAAATTGAGTTATCTTCGGGATAATTCAAATTTATCGGATTTGAAGTTAATTTATCGGCAATAAAAGATGACGAATAATTTGCTGTTGAATAAATTGCTCCGGTTGAGTCAATTGCATCAAAAGTAGCAATTCCGATACTCGGCATTTGAGTAACTAAATTTGAATTAATATAAACTTTTTGGTCTGTCCATTTATTTTGGTCCGGATAAATTACTGTTCGCGAAAAATCGTCCCAAAAAGGAAGTTCAATTTCGCTTTTCGTTACAGAATTTTTAATTGAGGATTTATTTTTTTCGTAGAAATTTTGTATTTCCGGATTTGTGCTTAAAAGTGAAATTTTTTCTTGCGAGTAAATGCAAAAAGAATTTAGAATAAATAATGCAATAAAAAATAATTTCATTTTGGATAGATTAATTTTTTATTCATTAACGTCATAATCTGTATTTAAAGTATCGGATTTCATACTAAGCCAAATATCAATTTCTTGTCCGGGATTAAAAGGTGTTCCGGGAGTTGGGCGTTGTTTTATAACTTTACAATTTACCGAATCGGAATATGAAATAACAGAATTATCGAATAAAACGGTACCAATATTTAGCATGTATTCTGCGGCTTTGAATTCGGCTTGTTCTTTAAAAAGACCAATTAAATTCGGGGCAATCGTGTTGTCCATTTCCGACGAGCGACCTAAAACTAAAGTTATTTTTGAGCCTTTCTCAATTTTTTCTCCGGCTTTAATATCTTCACCGTTAAATTGTTGTTTAAGAACAAGATTGTCGTATATCGAAGGAACATAAATAAGTTTTTCAATTTTTAAACCGTAAGTTTCAATATCAGCTTTTGCTTGAACCAAAGTTGTATTAATAAAATCGGGCATTTTAATAATTTCGGCATTAAAAGATTTTATTGTTACGAAAATTGTTCTGTTTTCTTTAACTTTAAAATCTCTCGGCGGATTTTGGTCAATTATTGTTCCTCTTCTTCCCGGAGCAGCATAAACAGAATCAATAATTTTTATTTTAAGGTCTTTATTATCGGCAAGTTTAAGTGCTTGTTCGTAAGTCATTCCGGTAAAATCCGGAACCGAAAATGCTTCGCCGTGGTGAGTATAAACTCCCAAAAATTTTCCTAAAATAAATAATGCTACAATTACTGAAATTACTGCAAATATCAAGTTTTTAACAAATGGTTTACTTGTAACAATTGTTTTGAAATTACTGCTCATGGTTTATTATATTTGAATCAACAAATTTAACAAAATTAATTATAATTTTTGATAATATTATATAAAGTATCTCTTTCAATCGGAATTCTGTTAACTTGTTTTATAAGATTAACCAATTCTTCTGTCGACATTTTAGGATTTTTATCCGTTGCGCCGGCCATTGAATATATTTTTGTAGAATCGTCAATTGTTCCGTCAATATCGTCGACACCGAATGAAAGCGAAAGTTGAGCCAATTGTTTGCCGAGCATTGGCCAATAAGCTTTTATATGCGGAAAATTGTCGAGAAATATTCTTGAAACTGCAAAATTTCTAAGATCTTCTATTTGCGAAACTTCTCCAATGTGCGAAAGAGTATTGTTTTCTTTTCTAAATTTTAGAGGAATAAATGTGTTAAATCCGCCGGTTTTATCTTGTAAATTTCTTAATCTCGATAAATGGTCTATTCTGTGAAAGTAGTTTTCTATGTGTCCGTAAAGAATTGTTGCATTTGAAGGAATTCCTTGTTTGTGAGCAGCTTCGTGAATTTCCAGCCACATATTTGTCGACGCTTTTTCGTCGCAAACTTGTTTTCTTATTTCTTCGTGAAATATTTCTGCGCCTCCGCCGGGAATAGAATCCAAACCGTATTCTTTAAGCGTTTTAAGTCCTTCTTCCAATGAAACTTTAGCTTTTTTAATCATATATTCAAGCTCAACAGCGGTGAATGCTTTAACGTGCAAATCGGGTCTGATTTTTTTTATTTCGGCAATCATATTTCCGTAATAATGTAAATCTCTTTTGGGGTGAACACCGCCAACGATATGAACTTCCGTTACAGGTTTTCCGTTGTATTCTCTCACTTTATTAAGAATTTCGTCGAGCGAATATTCCCAAGCGCCTTCTTGATTTATTTTTCGCACATACGAACAAAATTTGCAGTTATATATGCAAATATTTGTTGGTTCAATGTGGAAATTTTTATTGAAATATGTGTTGTTTCCGTGCTTTTTTTCTCGGATAAAGTTTGCAAGAGTTCCAAGATAAGCAAGTTCTGCTTTTTCATAAAGAAGAACTCCTTCTTCTTCGGTTATTCTTTGGTCGGTAAAAACTTTTTCGGCGATTCTTTTAAGTTCGTCGGATATATTTGAGTTTTTGATAATTTCTTCGATTCCCATTTTTTTAAATTGAAATATTTTAATTTTTCAAATATATAAATTCTTTAGAATAAAAGACTTTTTTGTCGTGTAAAAAAAATACCTTCAATTTTTTTATTGAAGGTATTTTTTATAAGAATCATAAGTTTCTTAACTTTTGTAAGCTACTTCGTCAGAAACGGTTAATTGTTTTCTACCTCTTCTTCTTCTGGCCGACAAAACTCTTCTTCCGTTTTTTGTTGACATTCTTTCTCTAAACCCGTGTTTATTTTTTCTTTTTCTATTTGAAGGTTGGAATGTTCTTTTCATTTCTCTATTATTTTCTTATAAATTACAGTTCTCCTTTAAGGCTTGCAAAGGTATTATTTTTTATCTTTCAGCCAAAAGGTTTAAAATATTTTTTGAATTATTTTTTAAATTTTATTTTATTTTATATTGATATTTTACTTGAAATATTTGTTTTTCAGTATATTAAATGGGTAAATAAATAATTTTTTTTGTCTCAAAAAATTCTTCTTTAAAGTAATCCGAGATATTTATTATTTCAAGATGTTTAAAATTTTTGATTTCTTCTTTAAAATCTCCGCCTTTTAAATATATAATTCCGTTTGGCAAAGCATTTTGATCTTTATATTCTGTTAAATGTTTCACATCTTCATAAAAATCGGGAAATGCTGTAACTGCTCTTCCAATAACGAAATCGAATTTTTGTTTCATTTCGGTGCTTCTAACTTGCAAAATATGAATATTCGAAAGGTTTAGTTCTTCGGCAATCAGATTTGTTGCTTCAATTTTTTTCTTTCGCGAATCTATCAAATAAAACTGAACTTCGGGAAACATTATTGCTAAAGGAATTCCGGGTAATCCGCCGCCGGTTCCCACGTCAAGAATTTTTGAACCCGATTTGAAATTCAAAAATTTAGCAATTGAAAGTGAATGAAGTATGTGCCGTTCGTCTAAATTTTCAATATCTTTTCTTGAAACAACATTTATATTTTGATTGTTTTCTTTTAAAACCGATGAAAATTTTTCGAGTTTATTAATTTTTTCTTCGGATATTTTTGGAAAATATTTTTTAATAATTTGCATTTTAAAGCCTGTCTTTGTTGATGTTATGTTTTTTCATTATACTCAAAAGAAGTTCTCGCGACCTGAAAAGTCTTGCTTTTACTGTTCCAATTGGAATGTCTAATTTTTCGGAAATTTCGGTGTATGAATATTCTTCAAAATAACGCATTGTTAGAATTCTTCTATAATCCGGCGACATTCTTTTGATTATTGATTTTAGCAATTCTTCTTTTTGTTCTTGAACAATTATTTCTTCCGGATTATTTGATTCTTCAATTATAGGCATTGAATATGAAGCGTTGAAATCGGAATTACTGTCCTGACTGTCAATGTATACTTCTTTTTTTCTCTTTTTTTGAGTTCTTAAAAAATCTATTCCGTGATTAGTTGCAATTTTGAACAACCAAGTGCTAAAAGCAAAACTTGAGCTGTATGAGGCAAGATTTCTGAATGCTTTTTCAAAGGCTTCAATGGTTAAATCTTCGGCATCTTCTTTAGATTTAACCATTTTTATCAACATAAAAAACAGCGAATCTTTATAATATCCAAGCAATTCCGCATAAGCTTTTTGATCTCCGTTTTTTGCATTTTTTATCAACCGGAAATCCCTAATAGCTTTGTCGGAAAAGTTTGAACCTATTTCCATCCTCGTTTAATTCTTCGATTTATAAAAATTCCTGTGAATAATATCCATAAATTCAGTAAGGGTAATAATATGTCTAAAAATAATGTAAAATATGCAATTCCTTTTTCTTTAAATTTATCCGATGCAATTTTTGTGATTATTGATTGGATAATAAATCTTAGGGCAAAAAGATACAATAAAATGTATGAGTCGGGCAATAAAATTGATAAAACAATTAAGGAACTATAAAATAAAAATCTGCTGAATATCTCGGTTCCAAGTATTGTTTTGTGCCAAAACTTATAAAATTTGCCTGTTGATAAATGTCTTCTTTTTTGTTTTATAAAATCTCCCAAAGTTGTTTTGCTTACAGAACGCGTATATGATTTTGACGAAATAAGCGAAATTGTATTTTTCTTGTCGGATGCTGTATTTACAAATAAATCGTCGTCGCCCGAAATTATGTGATAGTGCGACGAAAATCCTTTCATTTTGTAATATAATGATTTTTTGTAAGATAAATTTCTTCCGGTTCCCATGTAAGGAATTCCGGCTTTTGCAAATGTCATATATTGCAATCCAATAAACATTGCGTCGAATCGGATAATTTTATTTAATAATCCATTTGAATTATCGTAACCTCCGTAGCCCAAAACAATTTCGGTATTTTCGGTGTATGAATTGTTTATTTCCGAAAGCCATTCTTCCGAAACCGGATAACAATCGGCATCGCTCATAACGAGAATTTCGTTTTTTGCGGCTTTTATTCCTATTGATAAAGGTATTTTTTTTCCGTGATTTACTATTTGTTCGCTTTCAATATTTGTGAAATACAAATTTTTATATTCTTTTTTAAAATTTACCAGTATTTCCTCTGTATTGTCCGACGAGTTATCGTTAACAATAATTAATTCAAAGTTTGAATATTTTTGATTTAAAAATTTAGGCAGAAAATTTTTAAGATTTTCGGCTTCATTTTTTGCACAAATAATTACCGAAATTCCTTTTTCTTCAATAGAAGTTTCCGAATTTTTGATAAATGCAATTCTGAAATAGAAGAATAGCCAGTAAAATATTTGAATTAAAAAAGAAATAATTAAAATCAATTTTAATATTCCTTCGAACGATTGGGGGTTGATGCTTAATATTGTATCTAACACTTTTTTATTATTTAATGTTTTTTATTCTGAATCTTCCGAATCTAATTGATTTGAAGTCATTTCATTATAAAGTTCTCTGTTTTTATAAATTTCTAAAGCTAAGTATAGTGCATTTCTAAACGATTCTTCAGATGCAATTCCTTGTCCGGTAATTCCGTATGCAGTTCCGTGAGCAGGCGATGTTCTCACAATGGGTAATCCGGCTGTAAAGTTTACACCTTTTTCAAATTCGAGAAGTTTAAAAGGAACTAATCCTTGGTCGTGATACATTGCAAGAATTGCATCGAATTTTGTGTGAGAATTTGCACCAAAAAATCCGTCGGCAGGATATGGGCCAACAGCCATAATGTTTTCTTCGCGTGCTTTATTAATTGCCGGAATAATAATTTCTTGTTCTTCGGTTCCGAGTAATCCTTCGTCGCCTGCATGCGGGTTTAAACCTAAAACGGCAATTTTCGGTTTTCTGAGACCAAAATCTTGAAGAAGAGATTTATTCATCAATCTTAGTTTCTTTAGAATATTTTCTTCGGTAATTTGTGCAGAAACTTCTTTTATTGGAACATGTCCGGCAACAACACCTATTTTTATGTTTTCGCCAACCATTAACATTAAAACTTCTTCAACTCCAAATCTTTCTTTCAAATATTCTGTGTGCCCCGGAAACTCAAATTGTTTTGAATTTATTGTGTTTTTATTTATTGGAGCGGTAATTAAAACATCAATTTTATTATCTTTTAAATCTTCAACAGCTTTTTCCAATGCTCTAAATGCACCAAGTCCGGCGGCTTTACTCGCACTTCCGAGTTCAACTTTGTTGTTGTCGTCTATACAATTAATAATGTTCGAGCGTTTGTTATTTGCTTGTTCTGCCGATTTTATATGGTTAAAATTAAAATTATTTATATTGATAGCTTTTCGGTGATATGCGGCAACTTTAGCCGAACCGTAAACAATCGGAATACATAAATCGTTAATTCTGATATCGTCAAGAGTTTTTATAATTACTTCATAACCGATTCCGTTGTAATCGCCGTGTGTAATTCCCACTCTTATTGTTGGTTGTAAATTTTCCATTTTATTTTTTTAGAATGATATTTTTTTAAAGAAGTCTGCGAAAAGTCTTACACCTACACCGCTTGCTCCTTCGGTAACATAATTTTCCTGTTTTTTGTATATTGAAGGTCCGGCAATATCGAGGTGTGCCCAAGGATAATCGGTAAATTTTTCGAGAAATTTACCGGCTGTAATTGTTCCTGCTTCCGAGCCTCCAATGTTTTTTATATCTGCAATGCTCGATTTTATTAGTTCTCCGTATTCTTCCCAAAGCGGAAGTTCAACTAATCTTTCAAAAACATTATTTCCGCTTTCTTTAAGTAAATTTTTTGTTTGTTCGTCGGCATTACTCAAAATTGCGGTTCCCTGATGACCAATTGCAACAACCTGAGCGCCTGTTAAAGTTGCAATGTCGATAACAAGTTGCGGGTTGTATTTTTTTGCGTAACTGAGTGCATCGGCAAGAATAAGTCTTCCTTCGGCATCGGTGTTAAGAACTTCAACATTAAGTCCGTTGTGCATTTTTATTATATCGCCCGGAACGTAGGATTTTGCGTCAACAGCGTTGTCGGTTGCGGGAATTAAAGCAATAACATGAATTGGGAGTTTTTGTTTTGCAATTACATACATTGCGGAAAAAACAGATGCAGCTCCTGCCATGTCGTGTTTCATCAAATCCATTGAATTTGGCGTGGGTTTAATGCTGTATCCGCCCGAATCAAAGACAATTCCTTTCCCCACAAGAATATATGGTTTTTCGTTTTTGTGATTTTCGGGTTTCCATTCTATTATACTGAAAGTTGGTTCAATTGCACTTCCTTTGTTAACAGCTAAAAGTCCGCCCATTTTAAGCGTTTCGATTTGTTTTTTATTTAAAATTTCTACATTCAAATCTGCTTCTTTTCCTTTTTTGATAAAAATTTTTGAAAGTTGAACAGAATTTAATGCCGAATATGGTTCGTTGGATAAATCGCGTGCCAAATAAACTCCTTCAATAAGCGAATTTAAGTTTTCTGTTTCTTTTAAATTGATATTTTTAGAAACTACATTTATTGTTTCAAGAGTGTGACGGCGTTCGTCTTCTTTAGAAAAATATTTTGAGAACTGATAATTGCTTAAAGCCAATCCTTCAATAAAAGCTGATGCAATTGTTTCGTTTTCGGAAAAATCGATAAAATCTATTTCAGTATTTTTATTTTTGTTAATTTCACTCATAATATTACTTCCGAGAACTCTGGTTTTTTGAATATTTTCAAAATCTTGTTCTTCGGAATTATTAATGATGTAATATTGTTTATCAAAATGATTAATTACTGTAATTTTTTTGTCATTTTCTTTCTCCGACAAAATATATTTAAGCTCTTTTTCGTTAAAATTGTATGCGTCTAAATTTTTGTTTGAACCAAATATAATTGAGCTTATAGAGGCTGTCGCATTTTTTGCGAGTATAATTTTTGTGATCATAAGGCAACATTATTTTATTTAAACCGTAAAAGTAATAAATTAGCACGATATTTTTGTATGAAATTATTGTAAAAAAGTGAAACATATATAATTTATAATTTCAATTTAATTATTTTTTATCTTAAAATACTAACAAATACAGCTTTTCACGATGAAGAAAAATTTATTTTTACTTTTACTTTTATTTTTATTTTTGATTGGTTCTGCATATTCTCAAAATACAGGAACAGTGAAGTTTGGAGAAAGCACTTTTCAAGAATACTTTTTTGCATTTAAAATTATGCCCAGCATGACAGGTGAATTGGTTCAATGTGCTGTTGTTAAGAAAAATCCGGAAGGACGAGACGAAATAACATTTATGTCTAAAGAAACATGGGCCAGACAAATGACAGGTTATGAAGCTTCAAAAGCCAATCCGAATAAAGAAAATTTTGTTGTAAAATTTAATATTTTTGAAATTCCGCCGGAAGTTTCCAAAGAAGGCGAAGAAGAGATAAAAGAATACACCATTTTGAAAACTGTTTCTATTCTTGCAAATTTGTGGAGATTAAGATATTCTGAATATCCGTATCAATTGCCAGACGGAAATCCGGGAAAAGGTTGGGCTGCAAATTCCGATAAAAAAATTACTTGGTTGCCGTCCGAAAGTCAAATGCAAATTTTAAAAGAATACGGAATTGGCGAATTAAGTGATTTTTGCTACGGCGAAGATGCTTTTAAATTATTGAAAGATGTGAGAACAAAAGAGTTTCAAGCAAAATATAATCAAAACACAGAACCTGCTTCAATAGAAAACGGAAGCAGTACAAACAATTCGGGCGGGAACTAATAAATCCGGATTGTTGGAATTCACACATTTATTAATTACTGAAATATTTATTGTAATAAGTTTTCAGTCCACAGTCTTCAGTATGCAGTAGTTTTAAATTTTAACGCAAACTGAAGACTGTGGACTGAAAACATTAGAAGTAAAGAAACACTTTTTTATTCCGGCATGTATTAGCAAACTGTTTATTTCTATTTGCTTGAAAATTCGCTCTTCCATTTCATAAGAATTTCAAAATCTGCATAAGAAATAGATTTTTTTTCGAGAGCATTTTTTGTAAGAATATCAAAATCGGTTAATGTTGTTAATTGGCAACCCGCATTATTAAAATTACTTACAGAAACAGGCAAATTATAAGTAAAAATTGCCAACATTCCCAAAATTGTATTTCCGTTTTCTTTAACCGATTCAAAAGCTGCCAAACTGCTCATTCCTGTAGAAACAAGGTCTTCAATAATAATAACATTTTGTTCGGGTTTTAAAATTCCTTCAATTTTATTGCCCAAACCGTGCTTTTTTTGTTCCGAGCGAATATAAACGAACGGCAAATTAAGAACATCGGCAACCAAAGCTCCTATTGCGATTGCTCCGGTTGCAACGCCTGCAATAACGTCAGTTTCGGGATATTTTTCTTTAATAAGATTTGCAAACTCAATTTTTATAAAATTTCTTGTATCCGGAAAAGAAAGAATTTTTCTGTTGTCGCAATAAATTGGCGATTTTATTCCGGAAGCCCACGTAAAAGGATTTTCCGGACTAAGTTTTACGGCGTTAATTTTCAGTAAATTTTCGGCAACTGCAATTTGAGATTCAGAATTCATGGTTAATTTGGTTTTAAAAATAAAATATAATCCGAACGCAAAAATATCTTAAATTTTCACTTTCCGGAAAAATATATCATTCAATAAATTGATACAAAGAAAGGCTTTTTAAAATAATCATAAGATTTTGAAAAAAAGCGACTTTTCTTATTTATAATGAAGAAAAGTTATATTATATTTGCATTATAATGATGAATTTTCAAAATGATAGAAAGAAGTTTAACAGAAAAAATTAAAAGTAAGTTATTTACAGGAAAAGTAATAATTGTTTTAGGCGCAAGACAAACCGGGAAAAGCACACTAATAAAACATATTCAAAATAAAACTGACAGAAAAACACTTTTTTTGGATTGTGATGACTCTCAAACACGCTCGATGCTGCAAAATCAAACAACCATAAACTTAATGAGGTTGGTTGGAGACAACGAAATTGTTTTTATTGATGAAGCACAAAGAGTAGAAAATATTGGGCTTACACTAAAACAAATACATGATAATAATTCAAAATGTCAAATAATTGTTTCCGGCTCGTCATCTTTTTATTTGTCTAATAAAATTAATGAACCGTTAACAGGTCGCAAGTGGGAATTCAATATTTTTCCGTTTTCGTTCACAGAAATGCAAAACCACAATTCGTGGTTCGACGAAGTTCGCTTATTAGAGACAAGAATGATTTATGGTTCATATCCCGATGTTATAAATAATTTTGGTAATGAAGAAGAAATTCTTAGAAATCTAACAGTTAGTTATTTATATAAAGATGTTTTTGCATTTCAAGATATACGTAAACCTCAACTAATAGAAAAACTATTGCAAATGTTGGCTTTGCAACTTGCTTCCGAAGTTAGTTATAACGAACTTGCAAACACTTTAAATGTAAGTATTAATACTATTGAAAAATATATTGACTTACTCGAAAAAGCTTATGTTGTATTTAGACTGCCTTCGTTTAGCAGAAATATACGTAACGAATTAAAAAAAAGCAGAAAAATTTATTTTTACGACAACGGAATTCGCAACAGCATAATTTCAAATTTCAACAGCCTTAATTTGAGAAATGATACAGGACAACTCTGGGAAAATTATCTTGTGTCTGAAAGAAAAAAAAGAAATGAGTACCAAAATAATTTTGTAAATTGTTATTTTTGGAGAACCAAACAACAGCAAGAGATAGATTATATAGAAGAAAAAAACGGTAAATTGTATGCTTTTGAGTTCAAATGGAGCGAAAAGAAAAAGGGGTTTCTACCAAAAACCTTTTCGGATGCATATCCTGAAAGTGAATTTTTAATAGTGAATCAAGAAAACTATACCGATTTTTTAATTTAGCTGAATGTATGAATGAATTTTAATGAGCAGATATTTTTTTAACATTCTGTAGAAGTAATTAATTTCCAAAACAAATTAAAGTATAATTAGTTCCCTGAATTAAATATAATCCGAACGCAAAAATATCTTAGATTTTCACTTTCCGGAAAAATATAATTCTATATTTACGGGTTATCAAAAATGATTTTTAATTTTAACGTTTTTCTATGTTTAGTCAATCTTTTTGATGAAATCAATACAATAAAAAAGTGCTTTTTATATTTTTAAATGAGCCGACGGTGTTCTTATTTATAACAATAAAAGTATATTATTTCAAATAACAAAATATGAAACTGTTTTCTATTTCAAAAATATATGTATTTCCTCATACGGTTTCTTAAGAAACTTTTATAAATAGATTTTATAGTAATTTCAATTCTGAAATGGATTTTATAGATATTTCAGCATATAGCAATAAAAATAGAACATATTTTAGGCATAGAATATCATATTTAGGTTCTAACATGTATCAATCATTAACACCTCTCAGAAAAGGTTGGATATATTTTGAAAAAGAAGATTCGATTCTTAAATTATACACAAAAGTATCTTTAGAATTTGTATGGAGCATTTCATTTATTGGAAGCCTGTTAGCATCTTTAGTTTTATTTGGCTTTTTTCGTGATTCATTGTTTAGTATTTATTTTTTCTTTTCATTTTATTTTATACTTTTTTTCGTATTATTACTTTACACAAAAAGTGCTTTTAATGAAATAATTAGAAACAGTGAATATTTGACAAGAAAATCTTTTTTTTAGTAGAGTTAAATCAAAATATTAAAAGTTTTAAAAATGAAAACGATAATTATTTATGCAGTTCTAATATTTTTTGTAACAAAACCTTTATTTGCACAAAACATTTAAAAATACAAATTAGTCAAGACGACAAAATAATTTGTATGACAGACAGTGTCTTTAAAATTAAAAAGAAGCCGTTTAAATTTCTCTTTGAAATAGATATTTCCGAAAATATGCCAAAAGATGAGTATGGTTATGACATTTTCTATGTTTCATCAATTGAGCAGGATGCTTTTGAAAAATATAAAGAGATTAATGATTTTTTTAAATTACCTCAATATATTCCGTCAAACGCATTATCAATTTTCCCTTATAATTACAAGAAATTCATTTGTGTAACAGAAGAAATGCTTGACAGTCCTTTGGGATTTTTATTATGTCAAAATGAATTTCCCTCAAATTTTAACAGTTCAAAATTCGAAGAAAATAAATTGAAGCTAATTTATGATGTGGACAACATATATATTGACAAAATTAAAAAGATAGAAAGCTTCAAAAATAGTGTGATATTTTTCTTTTTTAGTTATGAAATGGAAAATTATTTTTTTAAGTTAGAATTTGTTAATTGAATTTAGGGAAGATTATATATTAGAATAATTAAAATTGATTAAATTTGTATAATGGAAGAACGACAATTTGAGTGGGACGAAAATAAAAATTTGTCAAATATTGACAAACACGGGCTTGATTTTAATTATATTAAAGAAATTTTTGATGACATTAAACGAAAAACTTCGCCTGATTTACGTTCTGATTTCGGAGAAGACCGTTGGATAACAATCGGCAAAGTCGGCAACACTGTTTTAGTTGTAGTTTTCACACTTAGAGATTCTGCATATAGATTAATTTCAGCAAGATATGCAAAAGAAAAAAATATTTATTTAAATAAGTAAAAATGGAAAAGCAAATTATATATTGGAAAAATGCAATCGAATTAATAAAATCCGGAGAAGAAGTTCAGGATTTCGAAATAGATTTTAACAATGAACAAATTCCGGTAAAAGATGTAACTTTATTTAACAAAAATAAAATAAACGTTCCCGACAATCTGGTTTTTTATAACGATGAAGACATTGATTGCAGCGATATTCCTGAAATATCTTTGGAAGATATTGATTCCGGTAAAATACAGTGGATTAATATTGAGGAATTTCCCATTGATAATGAAATTCGTTCATGGATTCTTTCACAGAATATAAAGCTAAATGAGCTAATACCGTATTTATTAAAAAACTTTTATCAATCTATAAAATTAATTCAGAAAAAGGCAGCTTTATAATTGAAAATTTAAAAATTTAAACAGAAATTATTTTTCCGGATTCTAAAACAAAAGCAAATATTTTATTCTAAAAATTTTTGCCGCGAATGCACGAATTTTCAAAAAAAACACCGCATAAAAAAAAAGGCTGAACTTTTTTAGACAGCCTCTTAATTATTTAACTAATTATTAACATATAAAAAAGTATTTCAGTTTTAAATTTAAACTGCAACTTTCGGTCTTTTCATTAATGATAATTTTTTAGCAAAATGAGCTTCAATTAAATTATATTCTTCTTTTAATTCATCAAAAACTTGTTTTACTGATTGAATTTCTGTTGCTTTCCAAGCATTTGAACCTGCAAATGCAAAGCCTTCATCAAGTTTTCCTTGTGCCGAATTATTCAAAATTTGTGAGATGCAATAAGGCACTTCTTTGAAATTACAAGATTTTAAGCATTTCCACGGACATTTAAAAGGACGTGTTTCGCCGTTATTAATTTTATCAACAAATTCGCTTCCGATAACTCTTCCGGGCAAACCAACAGGACTTGCTATAAGAGTAATATCTTCTTTTTTACTGTTTATGTAGCTTTCTTTAAATTTTATGTCGGCATCGCACTCGTGAGTTGTAACAAATCGAGTTCCCATTTTTACTGCAGAAGCTCCGGATTTCATAATCTCGAACATATCTTTTCCGGTATATATTCCGCCTGCGGCAATTACCGGCACTTTTTTGTTAAATTGTTTTTCAAAAACACTTATCACTTCAACAGTTTCTCTTATTAATGTTGAAAGAGAAATATTATCTTCAAGAAGTTCTTCTTTTTTGAATCCCAAATGACCGCCGGCCATTGGTCCTTCAACTACAACAGCATCCGGAATATGGTTAAATTTTGAAGCCCAATATGAAAATATCAGTTTTGCAGCTTTTGCACCCGAAACTTTAGGAATAAATTTAGTATGAATATTTTCAAAACCTTGGTCTAACACAAATTGCGGCAGTTTTAGAGGTAAGCCCGCACCCATAAATACAACATCAATATTTTCTTCGATAGAAACTTTTAATAATTCGTCGTAATCGGATAAAGCTACCATAAGATTTACACCCAAAACGCCGTCGGATAATTCTCTGGCTCTGCGAATGTGTTTTCTTAAAGCTGTTTTGTTGGCATTTCTGTAGTTTTTTTCAAATCCGGGTTCTGTCATTCCAATTGCAGCAGCAGAAATTACACCAATTCCGCCTTGATTTGCAACAGCCGAAGCTAAACCCGATAATGATATTGCAACACCCATTCCTCCTTGAATAATAGGCATTTTTATTTTTAAATCACCAATTCTTAACGATTTCATAATTTGCGTTTTTTATAAATTCAGGGGCAAATGTAACCATGAATTTTACGCATATTAAAAACCGTGATTTACGAACCTTCAAAAGGTACGGAATGATTTTTTTGGGACGAAAAAAGCTTGTGCGGGGGTAAAAATAAAATTATTACAAAAATCTGACTAATTCTTTCAATTGTTCGACGGCCAATTTTGAAACCGGAACTTCAAAATCTATGTTTTCAAAATATAATTTATAGCCTTGTGAATTGCCTTCAACTCTGTCGATAAAATTAACATTTACAATAAAAGATCTGTGACATTTAAAAATATAACTGTAATCGGACAAAAGTTCGCCGGCTTTTAGTAAAGTTCCTCTAATAAGTTGTTTTTTAATTGCATCTCCGTCTTTCCAAAAAACTTCGATATAATTATCTGCCGATTTTATTAAAATTAGCAAGCGTGCTTTTATTGAAAGTTTATCTTTCTGGTTTTCAGAATCAAAATGAACAAGTTTATCGTAAAATATTTTACTGTCTTTTAATTTTGCATTTAGTTCATTTGCTGTTTTAAGGTGTAATCGAAGTAATCTGTCTTGGTTAAACACAATTAAAAGTGTTAGCGGAAAACTTGCAATTACAATAAGAGTAACAACCATTCTAAAATTCAATTCCAAAATACCCAATGCTTTGTAAAACACAAAATATGAGACAGATATTGTAAATAAAATCCATAAATTCCATAGAATTTCTTTCCAAACAATCCATTCTCGTTTCATAAATATTTTAGGAAACAAACTTGGAATTATCATTAAATTAAGGCTTAAAGACAGAAAAGTTGTAACTACAAGTCCGGCAATTAGAAATTTCTTTTGATTAAAACCCAATGTGCTGATATCCAAAGGTTGAAAAAGAATAAGAAATATGAAAATGCTTATACTTATAACAAAAATAACTTTAGCATTACGCTTCAAATCGTCGTTAAATGGGTATGGTTTTTTAATGAATTGGAACATGAAAATTTGTTTATAATATTAAAGTCTGAAATGTTTTTTGCAATTTTTAAATTTCGTTCTAAAAAACAGCATACAAAGTTACCATTTTATTTGTAAAGCTAAACTTTAGGTTTAAATATCAAAATAAATATTAAATTAAAAATTATATATTATTGAAAATAATAAACTTGACTTTGTTAAAAAAGTGTAATTATATTTTTAAGGAATAAAATATGGAATAGGCATTTTGGAAATTAATGTCATTAAGTTAATTTTTTTTTAATTTTCTTAGTGTTACTTCGTTCATTCTTTGTGTCTTTTGTGATACAGTTATTTCTCAAAGGTACACAAAGAAGGCACAAAAGACACAAAATAGCTATATAAAGAATGCATAACTTAACAACATTGAGTTAAGAAATATTTATAATTCTTTATTATTTATCTTTTAACAAATTCTAAAAACCCAAAATTCATAAATTATTAGCAGATTATGTATTCCCTACATAAAATATGAATTTCCGGTTTATTATTTGTATTTAAAAAAATTACGAATTTCAATATAAAAAATCTTCAAAATAATTAAAATTAGAAATATGAGTTTTAACCTTACTCTTCGGCAAAAATTATTTTTTGGAATATTCCTTTCATCTTTAATAGTTTATTCAATAACATTTGTTTATATTGTTATAAAAAACAATAAACGCAGCAAGGCAGATGCCGAGCAAATTGCCGTTTCGCAAGGAAAACTCTACGCAAATGAAATTAAATCGCTACTAAACACAGATATCGGAATTGTTGAAGGTCTTTCGGATTCTTTTACCGATTTCGATTCAATTCCATTAGAAATAAGAAAAAAAATTTATCCGGGAATTTTAAAAAACACTTTAGTTCAACATAAAAAATATGCAGGAGTTTGGCACTCAAGGCCTTTTGAAACTAATTTAGAGTCCGGAAATAAACAAGGAAGAATTAACACTACGTTTTTTAAAGCAGAAAACAAAATAAAAAGTTTCACCGATACAATTATAAATCAAAGTATTGAAGATACATCTATTTATAACAAAATAATGATTAGCAGAAAAGAATTTATATCTGAACCGCATTGGAGTAATTACGGCGGCGATGAAAATTTTCTTGAAACTACAATTGCTTATCCTGTTTTTAAAAACGGTAAAATAAACGGAGTTGTGGGAATTGATATTGAACTGACAGAATTTAAAGAAATTGTCGGAAATATTAAGCCTTTCGGCAGTGGATATGCTTTTTTTATGTCGAATGAAGGAAAATAT
The DNA here is from genome assembly GCA_022729995.1 of Draconibacterium orientale. Classification (GTDB taxonomy): domain Bacteria; phylum Bacteroidota; class Bacteroidia; order Bacteroidales; family JAADGE01; genus DZBS01. Next base: position 25,308 of record DZBS01000031.1, read on the forward strand.
ATTTATCATTATGATTCAACATTTTTAGGAAAAACATTTGCAGAAATGAATCCGGACGAAGAAGCAGAGTATAATATTACCGAAAGAATTAAAAACGGTGAAGAAGTTAAAATTTATGCAACTCATACCGATACGGGCGATGAACTTTTGGTGTTTTTTGTTCCCATTAAAATTGGAGAAACAGAAACACATTGGTCGCTCGGACTTTTAATTTACATGAATTCTGTAAGAGCCGAAGGAAAATCTACAGTTAGAAGTTCGCTAATTGCAGGTCTTTCGGGTTTTATATTAATTCTGATAATTTTATTGTTGGTTAGCAATAATATTTTTAAATCGATAAAAAAAGGTGTTGTATTTGCCGAAAAATTAAGCACCGGCGATTTAACAGCCGAAATAGAAATAAACTCAAACGACGAAATAGGGAAACTAACAACAACGCTTAAACAAATGTCGGAAAGAATAAAAGCTATTATTTTGGAAGTAAAAGACAACACAAAAGAAATTACAAATTTCAGTAACATTTTAAGAGAAAGTTCAAAAGATTTTGCGATTCAGGCATCAAACCAAAAAGAATCGGCCGAAGAAGTTAACAAATCAATTATTGAAATTGCCATAAATATTCAAAAATCGACAAATAATGCAACATCAACCGAAGAAATTTCGCTAAAAGCATCAGAAGAACTAAAAAAAGTGAATGAAGCAGCCGAAAAAACGAAAAAATCGATGAAAGAAATTGCCGAAAAAATAAGTTTCATAAACAATATTGCAATGCAATCGAATATTCTTTCGCTTAATGCTGCAATTGAAGCAGCAAGATCCGGAGAAGACGGAGCCGGATTTGCCGTTGTGGCACACGAAATGCAAAATTTGGCAACAAACAGCAGAATTGCTTCCGACGAAATTCATGAACTTTCTAATAACGGAGTAATTATTTCGGAAGAAACACAAAATTTGATTGATAACCTTATCCCTGATATTCAAAAAGTTGTAGAATTTGTTGCGGAAATTGTTAGTTTTAGCAAAATTCAAAACAGCGGAATTATAAATATTAAAGAAATGACTGAGCATTTAAATAAATTTTCAAATCAAAATTCAAAATTTACCGAAGATTTAATTGAAAATGCCGAAAGTTTTTCTCTAATGGCAAATGATTTAAGCAATTCTGTAAGTTATTTTAAAACAGAATAAATTAAATTAAATTAAACATATAAGAAACGCATAAGAATATTACAAAATTTTTAATATCAATTAAAAAGTCTCATAGAGACGACATTATGGTAGAAAATATAGCATTTCATATTAAAGTCCCGTAGGGACGACATTATTTATTTAAAAAAGTAAATGAATTTATTTTGAAAATTTGAAAATGAATTTAACGATGCTTATTATTTTTTTGAGTTTTACTGAGATATTTAATGTCACCACTACTTGGTTTTGGATTTTTTCGGGAACGGTTTTTCTACCCTAATATCGTCCCGCCGGGACTTTAAATCATGATGTTTTATTTTCTAACAGCCAAAAGCCAATAATGAATTATATGTATTTGTTAAATGCTTAATTCAATAAAATAATTTTCTTTATTTTTGAACAGAAACAAATTTTACTTTTTCATTTTTGCAAATTATCTGAGCCAAATGGTTTCCGAGCATAACAACATGGTTTAGTCCGCCCGAAGAACCTGCCCATTGTCCTGTCATATAAAAATTTTTGAGTCCTTTTATGTTCCAAGCAATTGGTTTGCTGATAGTTTCTTTTTTCGATTTCCAACTAATTTGTCCGCCGGTCCAATTTCCGGTATATCTTATATATGTTGCAGGTGTAGCAATATCAATCATTTCTACATTATTTTTAATATCGCCGAATTGTGTATCAAGAGCATCAATAATTAAATCGGCAATTCTTTTCTTTTGATTTCTATATTCCGAAATATTATTTTTTCGTAATTCAAACCAATATTCCCAATCAAGCGAATCCGGCATTATTGTCAACAGCGATTTTCCTTCCGGAGCAGCCGATTTATCTTCGCAATAATGAGTAATTTCTAAATGATTTAAAGTTGTTTTTGAATCAACATAAATTGGTTTTTTCAGAATAAAATATATTTTATGATTTTCTTTTGAAAAATCTTTATTTACACCGATAGAAACATATAGTGTTTTGTCTATTGTTTCAAAAATATCGCTTTCATATCTTTCAATAATATTTTTATCCTTAAATTTCCCTTCAAGCATTTTATAAATTGTGGTTTTACCGTCGGCCGCCGAAATTACAATATCCGATTTAAAAACATTTCCGTTTTCTAAAATAATTCCTTTTGCTTGATTTTTTTCGGTAATAATTTTTGAAACTTTGCAATTATAATTGATTTTTCCGCCCAAATTTTTATAATTTTCTTCAATCAACGAAGCAATTTTTACGGCTCCGCCTTTTGGATATCCCATTTGTTTGTTGTGTCGCCAAACAAAAGTTAGCATTGTCGAAAAAATTGGAAGTTCATCAACAAAAGCAAGTTTAAAAGCTTCTTTCAAAAAAGGATTTTTCAGTTTATCAACAAATTCTTTATTGGATATTTTAAGTGTTTTAATCATTTTACCCAAAAAAGGAAAAACCATTTTCAACGAATTCAATTTATCATTAAAATTCATTGTTTTTATTGGTTTATCTGTTGGTAATTTAACATTTATAAATTTGCGAATTCCGCTAATCAAAAAATTAATTTGCACCAAATCTTCCGGAGCTTTTTGTATTAATTCTTTTTCAAGCTCGTCAATGTTACTGTAAAAATATATAAATTTTTCATTATCAACAACCGAACAATGATTATTGTAATAAACAAAATCTACATTTTTCATGTCAATTAAACCGTTCCAAAATTTAAAAGTGCTTTCGCTTTCGGAAGTTCCCACCATAAAATGAATGCAACCGTCAATTAAATAATCGCCTCTTTTCCACGACGAACATAAACCGCCCGAATAATTGCTCATTTCAAAAATTTCGGTATCAAATCCGTTCATTTGTAAATATGATGCAGCCGACATTCCCGACAATCCGGCTCCAATAACAATAACTTTTTTCTTTTGCATTAAATGTTTTTTGTATCGATGTATATTTGAAAATAAACTTCAATGTAAATATAAAATTATAGTTTCCAATACAGTGAAAAATTGAAAATATATTTCAGAAAATAAAGTCGGCTTTTTAGAAATAAGTTATTTAAAAAAACCGACAGCTAATAACCGTTAGCCAAAATCAAGCAAAGAATTATATGTTTATCTTAAATTATTAATTCAATAAAATTATTTACAAAGTGCTTAATTCAACAAATTTTAATAAAAATTAATAAAAATCAAAGACAAAAATGTCTTAAATTTGCCATTCTAAAAAAAATCTAAATTGAAACTTTATTATAAAGAAAAATTTTATTGATTTTAAAAAATTATTTTTAAAAATAAAATGCTTTTATATCATTAAAAATTTAATAAATGAACAAAATAATTATAATTATATTTTCAATATTTATATCCTTTTCATCATTAGCTCA
>DZBS01000032.1 GCA_022729995.1 Draconibacterium orientale
CTCAAGACCTTATAAATATTATGCTTTACCGACGAATAAGACACATTCCGATTATAGAAAACAACAAAATTGTTGCGATGCTGGCTGTTGAAGATATATTAAAAATGATTATGGACAGCTATGAAATAGAAAGCAGATTGCTTCGCGAACATATTAAAAACCCGTTCGGAATACATACTTACGGAGAAAAAGATATTTAATTTTTTGAAAATAAAACAAAATATTATTTGTAAATACTATTAAAGCTAAAAAAAACAGACGAGGTAAGTTTAATCAAAACTACCTCGTTTTTATTTTTATAAAAATTATCAAAAGGGAATAAATTTAAAAGAATATACAGAATAAAATTTCTTAATTAAAAATTAGGTTATAACTTTAAAACCAACAAATAATTAGACGAATTTTTAACTAAAGTATAAAAAATGCCCGAAATATATAAGCCTGATAATACAATTTGTAATTCTTGTACCTTTAGAAAAAGATACTCCGATGTATTGAGTATAGATAATATGGAAGCTATTTTAAAAAATTGTACAATCATTAATTTTAAGAAAACAGAAACCATAGTAAAACAAGGAACGGAAGTAACTCATTCACTTTATTTGTCGCAAGGTTCTGTAAAAATTTTTATTGAAGGAGAAAAAAACATCATTCTTAAACTTATAAAAGCTGATACTTATATAGGATTTGGAACTGTTTTTGGCGATAAACTCTACCCTTTTTCTATATCCACTCTTGAAGATTCAAGAGTTTGTCTTACTCCAATTAATACTGTTTATTCTATAGCGGGCAAAAACAATGATTACCTGCTAAATATAATGAAATTGATTACTACATCAAAAAATTATTTATATAAAAAAATAATTGATATTGGAATTAACAGATTAAAAAGTAGAGTTGCAGATTCAATATTATACTTATCTGAATATTCGAACAACAGTAGTGAATTTGAAATTATACTTTCGAGAAACGAACTTGCAGAATTTTCTGCAATGTCAATGGAAAATACAGTTAGAATTTTAGCAGAATTTAGGGCTAACAAAATTATTGAACTTAAAGGTCGTACAATTAAGATTTTGGATAAAGAAAAACTTCAAAAAATTGCAAAAGACGGTTAAAAGAAGAAGAATAAAATTAATGTATAAAATTAAAAAAGGAAAATAGTAAGCCATTTTCCTTTTTTTTGTTTCTTAAAAAAATTATCTCCTTTCCCAATAAAAAGGGATAAATTCAGATGCTTCCTGTTCCCAATTTGCCGGTGTAACACTTTTCCCGTTTTTAAATTTCAATTTTCTTTCATAAATAGAAATAGTAGGATTAAATGTAATATCTGTAACTCCAACTTTGAAAGTATCCGAAGAAGTTTCATCTTTTTTCTTTTCGAGTTCAATTTTAACAATATATTTATTGAATTCTAAAATCTCTTTTACAAAATTTGCACGTTCTTGAGAAACGCCGTTTGCAACAATTCTGCAACGAATTCCTTCAATTTCTTCAACAGTATATTTTCCTTTTAATGTGGACATAAACTTTAATTTTAAAAATTAGAAACTATCAACAACTACTTTGATATAATCCCAGATTGGACCAATAAATCCGATAATAAAAATACCTAAAACACTAATCACAATTCCTGTTCTCATAAAAAAATCGGATTTAAAATTAGGAACCGGTGTTTCGTTACTTTCAATAAACATAGCTCTAATAACTAATAAATAGTAATATAAAGATATAGTTGCGTTTAAAACAGCAATTAGAATCAACCAATAATAACCGCCTTGCGCAGCGGAAGTGAATAAAAAGAATTTACCGAAGAAACCTGCAACAGGCGGAATACCTGCAAGAGAAAATAATGCAAGCATCATTACCAAAGATAGTTTAGGATTTGTTTTGTATAATCCGTTATATTCTTTAATAGTTTCTTTTCCTGAGAAATTTGAAACCGCACCTACAACACCGAATGCTGCAAGATTTGAGAAAATATAAACAAGGGCAAAATATATAACTGCTGTTAATCCGATTTTATCGGCACTAATAATACCTAATAAAATAAAGCCTGCTTGAGCAATTGATGAAAACGCAAGAAATCTTTTTAGATTTTGTTGACGCATTGCAAAAAGATTACCGACAGTCATTGTTAATACGGCCAAAACATAAATAATATCTTTCCAAAGATAAGCCAACTGTCCGAATACTTTGAAAAGAATCATTGTGAATATAAAGGCGGCAGCTGCTTTTGAAATAACTGATAAATATGAAGTAACACTAATTGGAGCACCTTCATAAACGTCTGCTGTCCATAAATGAAACGGAACAAGTGAAATTTTAAATGACATTCCCGCAAAAAAGAATACCAATCCTAAAGCCATTAAAGGATTTGGATTAACCATAAATGTAGCAACTTCATCAAAATAAATCGATCCTGAAATCATGTAAAATATTGATATACCGAATAATAATATTCCTGAAGATAATGCTGATGAAAGTATAAGTTTTATACCGGCTTCTGCAGATTTGGATTTATTTCTCTCATAAGCTGCAAGAATTGCAATTGGAATTGTAGCTAATTCAAGACCTAAATAGAACATAAGAAAATCTCCCGAAGAAATCATATAATCCATTCCTATCTGAGTAGAAATAAGAAGTACAAAAAACTCGAGCATATTATCTTTATTCTCGGCTTTTTTTAGCCATCCTGCAGATTGCATAAGAACAATTAACACACCAATATTTAAAACATTCTTCATTATTAACTGAACTCCGGATAAAACAAACATTCCTCCGAAAATAGTTCCTTCACTTTGGGGCAAAAACCCGATAATGGTATTAATAAAATATATCCCAATAAAAATGGGTATAAATTTTTGTTTGTTATTTCCTTTAGAGAAAATCTCATAAAATAATGCGATGAGTGCTATGATGACAAGCACCATTTCATGACGCATTAAAAGCAGTGTTTCTATTTGCATTGTAATAAAAATTTACTGTTTTATAAATTAGTGTATCATTAATAATTTTTCAACAACCGGATCTAAACTAAAGCCGATTAGGTCAACCAACAAGAATGGAGCAACACCTATTGCCGCAATAGAAAGAATAAGAGTTATAATTGGTAATCGTTCCCACCATTTTGCGTCTTTAAGTTCTAAGTAATGGTCGTTTTTAATCGGTCCTAATAATAGTATTCCCACGACTCTCAATATATAAACTGCCGTTATAACAATAGCAGTAATTGCAATAATTGTTAATGTTCTGTGAAATACATCGGGATGTTGATATGAACCTACAAAAATCATCATTTCGGCAACGAATCCGCTTAATCCGGGAAGACCCAAAGAAGCTAAACCGCCAATAACATAAGCAACTCCCAAGAATGGAATAACTTTCATTAATCCGCCCATTTCATTAATCATTCTTGTATGTGTTCTTCCATAAATCATTCCGATTAAAGCGAAGAAAAGTGCTGTCATAATTCCGTGAGAAATCATTTGAATTATTGCTCCTGTCATTGCAGTTTTGGTAACCATTAATATACCGAAAAGTATTAATCCGCAATGGCTGACCGAAGAATATGCGTTAATGTATTTTAAGTCTTTTTGGAAAACAGCTCCAAAAGCTCCGTAAACAACACTTAAACCGGTAAGTATCAAGAAAATCCAAGATAATTCATTTGCTGCATCAGGTAAAAGATACATTGCAACTCTAAAAGCACCGTAACCTCCCAATTTCATAAGAACACCTGCGTGAAGCATTGACACTGCTGTTGGTGCAGATGCGTGACCGTCTGGCGACCAAGTGTGAAATGGAAATAAAGCACCTAAAATTCCGAAACCTATAAAAGTGAAGGGGAATAAGAATTTTTGAACATCTAAGGGAATTTTTACTTTAGCAATTTCCAATAAATTCATTGTTAAAGGTCCTCCATCGGGAGCAGAATGCATATATATTCCTAATAATCCAACCATTAAAAGAGCAGAACCGGCCATTAACATTAATGTAAGTTTCATGGCAGAATATTCCTTTTTTCCGCTTCCCCAAATACCAATTAATAAATACATCGGAATCACAGCAATTTCATAAAAAAGAAACATTGTGAAAAGGTCAATAGAAATAAAGAATCCAAAAACTCCGGTTGATAAAATTATAAGAGATATAAAAAATTCTCGATGTAAATTAAGTACTTCCCATGAAGTGAAGACTCCTGTAAATATAATAACAGAAGTAAGAGCAATCATTGCAACAGAAATTCCGTCGACTCCAACCGTGTAATGAAAATTCAAACTTTCAAACCAAACAAAATCTTTTACAAAAAGCATTTGATCCATGTTTCCTGCTTGTCGTTCGGTAACATACATATATACAAGAATAGCAGAAAGAATAAGTTGTATACTCATTCCTACGGCAGAAAATAATCTTGTTTGTTTGTTGTCTTTAGCAAATAAAATTGCTGCAACAGTAAGTACCGGGACAAGAACTAAGAGCGATAATATATTCATCTTTTATAAATTTCTCTTTATAAATATTAATAAAACCAGTAAAAAATAAAAGCAATTGCCAAAAGTATTGCACTCGAAACAAATACAAAACCGTATTTTTGAACTTGTCCGGATTGAAAACCTTTAATGGATTTTGCAGTAAATTCAGTTGCTTTTCCGATTCCTGTCATTGTTCCGTCAACAACATGACGATCAAACCATGCAATTGGTCGTGAAACACCGTTGAAAATTATTTTATGTGTAACGAACATATAAAGTTCGTCGATATAAAATTTATTAAACGCCCATCTATAGAAAAATCGTAAATTTTGAGAAATCTTATCTGGAATTGAACTCTCTTTTTTATAGAAAACGAACGCAATTATGATACCTATTAAACCTACTGAAATTGCGGGAATAGCAACTTCCCATTCTGTATGAAGGTCCAAAGGAAGTCCGTCTGATGTAACTAATTTCTCGAATGGAATAAACCCCGAGAATACAGCTGCAAAAGCCAAGAACATTAAAGGAAATGTCATTGAAAAAGGTGCTTCATGCGGAGTATGATGATAATGTGGTTCTGTATTCCAGAAAATTCTGAAATATAATCTGAACATATAAAAAGCTGTTAAACCGGCAACAAACATTTGAATAAAATATATTACTTTATCGTGATGATATGCAGCAACTAAAATTTCATCTTTACTGAAGAAACCAGAAAACGGAGGAACTCCTGCTATTGTTAAACAAGCTAATAAAAATGTTATATGTGTTATTGGCAAATATTTTCTGAGACCGCCCATTTCTGTCATCAAATTGGTATGAACAGCATGAATAACCGCTCCTGCTCCTAAGAACAATAAAGCTTTAAACATTGCGTGTGTGAATAAATGGAACATTGAAGCCATATATCCAACGCCTTCGTGTCCTCCGTAACCTGAAACACCTAAAGCCGTAATCATATATCCGATTTGAGACATTGTAGAATATGCCAAAACTCGTTTTATATCAAATTGTGTTGTAGCAATTATTGCGGCAAAAAGTGAAGAAAATGCTCCCACATAAGCAACAACCATCAATGCGTCGGGAGCTGAAATTTCAAAAATAGGGAAAAGTCTTGCAACAAGATAAACTCCCGCAACAACCATTGTGGCTGCGTGAATTAATGCCGAAACCGGTGTTGGTCCTTCCATTGCATCAGGTAACCAAATGTGAACAGGAAACATTGCAGATTTACCTGCTCCTCCAATAAATATCAATATCAAAGCCCATGTCATTGTCGACATTCCCATAAAGAGAATACTTCCGCCTTGAGTTATTGCGGAACCGGTTGTATCTGTAAGAGTTATAAAATCGAATGTATCTGTTACAAATGATAATACTAAAATACCAATTAAAAAGAACATATCTGCAAAACGAGTTACAATAAATGCTTTTTTAGAAGCTGCAACTGCAGATGGTTTTTGATAATAATATCCAATTAATAAAAAAGATGAAACCCCAACTAATTCCCAAAATACATACATTTGAAAAATGTTTGTAGCTACAACAAGCCCAAACATAGAGAAACTGAATAATGATAAGAATGAATAAAAACGGTTAAATCCGTCATCTCCTTTCATGTATCCAATACTGTATATATGAACCATTAAAGAAATTGTTGAAACTACAATAAGCATCATAACAGAAATAGGGTCAAGAAGAACACCCATGTCGATATGAAGTTTATCTGTAAAATGCAACCATTCGGCATTAAATGCAATAATTTTTTGATATGCACCGTCAACTTTTACACTTTTGAAAAAATATAAAAAAGCAGTATAATAAGATAATATAAACGAAATAAGCATTCCGCCTGTACCTAAAGAAGCTGCAAGTGAGGGCTTTATCTTACTGTTCATTAATCCTATAAATAAAAATATTATAAATGGGATTATCGGAATTAATATTGTGTAAGTAAAATTCATCGTTTGAAATTTGTCTGTTATTTATTCTTTTCTTTTACTGATATTATACCAAAGTATTTTAATTTTTCATGCTGCTAACATTCTCAACATTAATAGAACTGAATTTTCTATATATATTAATGATAATTGCAATAGCTACAGCGGCTTCACTTGCGGCGATTGCTATAATGAAAATTGTAAAAAAATGTCCGTGTAAATTGTTTGGATACAGATATCTGTTTACAGCAACAAAATTTATATTTACCGAATTAAGAATTAGCTCAACAGACATTAATATTGTAATTAAATTTCTGCGAGTTAGAAAGCCGAAAACTCCAATAAAAAACATTAAAGTACCGACAATCAAGAAATACTGTAACGGGATATTTTCTATCATTTTATTTTATTTTATCTTCGTTAATAATTTTATCGTCTGATTTTTTGGCAATTACAATTGCTCCAACCATTGCAGCTAATAGTAAAATTGAAATTACTTCAAAAGGTAAAACAAAACCTTCTCTTTCATAACTCAATAAACTTTTACCAATTATTTCCATGTCAACATTCAAAGCTTCTTTAGTTGTGGCAACAAATTTATATTGAATAAAAACACTGGAAACAAGAATAGCTCCGGCAGCAGATGCCAAAAATGATGCAATAGTTTTCATTTTACTTATTGGTTCAAATTTTTCACTTATATGACTTGTCAGTAAAATTGAAAAAATAATCAAAACTACTATTCCGCCGGCATAAAGAGTAAGTTGAACTGCAGCCAAGAATTCATATTTTAGCATGAAGTATATTCCGGCAGTGGCAATTAATACAAAAAGTAAATATGTGGCTGCTCTAAGAATTTTGCGACTTGTAACTGTTAATACCGAAAATACTAAAATTACTGCCGCGAAAATATAAAACATTATTTGTGCTCCGGTTATTTCCATTATTCTACTCCTTTCATTAATTTAGAACCTTCTTTATTTAAAATCTTTGTAAGTCTTGCTCTGTCGAAAACTGCTTGTTCAAAATCTTTTCCAAAATCTAAGGCATTTGAGGGGCAAGTTTTAACGCATAAAGCACAAAAAGTACACATTCCTAAGTGATAGATATGCTTATCGATTGCTTTTTTCTTTTTTCCGTCTTCGGTTGTAATAAACATAGAAACGATTTCAATTGATCCGTTTGGACAATTTATTTCGCAAATTCCGCAACCTGTACATTTATGTTCATTGTTTTCGTTGTGAGTTAAAATAACTTCACCTTTGAAACTGTCGAACATTTTTAATTCTTTTCTGTTTTCGGGGTACTTTTGAGTAACAATTTTCGAGGGTCTGAAAAAGTATGACGAGGTAACTTTCATTCCTGTCAAAAGCGTTTTTATTCCTTTGAATATTCCTCCGATATAATTAAAAAACATCATATTTTTATTTTTCAATATTATTTACTAAAAATGCCAACCTTTTAATACGATAAATGCCATAAGAAGAACATTAAACAAATTAACAGGTAATAAATATTTCCATTCCAAAGTCAATAATTGGTCAATTCTTAAACGAGGGAAAGTCCATTTAAACAACATAATAAGATAAATGATTACTGCTGTTTTTCCAAGATACCAAATAAATGGAGGAATAAAATCCATAGCATGGTTAAATCCTTCCCAAGATCCGATATGTAAAGGCATCCAACCACCCCAAAATACTGTAGCTGCGATTGAAGCAACAATAAACATATTCATATATTCGGCTAAAAAGAAGAATGCGAATTTAATACCTGAATATTCTGTATGGAAACCTGCTGTTAATTCCGATTCTGCTTCGGCTAAGTCGAATGGTCCTCTGTTTATTTCGGCTGTACTGGCAATCATAAATATAATAAATGCAATAACTGCAGGTAGGTGTCCGGTGAAAATAAACCAACCGTCACGTTGCATTTCAACAATTTCGGATAGTTGCATTGTTCCTGCCAATATCACTATAACAATTAATGATAATCCGACAGAAAGTTCGTAACTTATAATTTGAGCTCCGCTTCTTAAAGCTCCTATGAGAGAATATTTACTGTTGCTCGACCATCCTGCAAGTAAAATACCGATAACTCCGATTGATGAAACTGCAACAACATAAAATATTCCAATGTTAAAATCCATTGCTTGAAGTCCTTTACCGAAAGGTATTGCGGCTAAAGCAAGAAATGAGGCAATTATAACAATGAAAGGAGCAATATTGAAAAGTATTTTATCTGCATTTTTAATATAAATTAATTCTTTAAAAAGTAATTTTATTAAATCGGCAATTGTTTGAAAAATTCCTCCGGGTCCAACTCTGTTTGGTCCGAGTCTGCATTGCATAAAGGCACAAATTCTACGTTCTGCATATACTAAGAATAAACCGACAACTGCATAAAATGCAAGAAAAACAACTCCTACTAATACAAATTCGGTAAAAACTGCCCAAAAAGGAGACATGCCTGCTCTCAGCGAAGTATCAATCCAATGAGTAAATGTGCTTAAATCATAAATATCAAAAGGCATATTATTTTTGTGTTATAATTATTATTTAATATTTCTATATTATTGATTTTCGTGTTTTATTTATCCAAGTCAGGAATAACTAAATCCAAAGAGCCGCTTATGGCAACTAAATCGGCAATTTTAAATCCTCTCGCCATTGAGTCTATTGCACTTAAATTTGAGAAATTTGGTGATCTAAATTTAACTCTGTATGGATTTTTATTACCGTCGCTAATTATATGAACTCCAAATTCTCCGCGTGCAGATTCAACTCTTTGATAGTATTCACCTTCGGGCAATTTAATAATTGCTTTCATTTTTAAGGCATAATCTCCTTCAGGAATATTATCTATTAGTTGTTCAATAATATTCATTGATTCCAACATTTCGTCCATTCTTACTTGATATCTGGCAAATGTGTCACCTTCTGTATATAATATTTCTTTAAAGTCAACTTTGTCATAAGCACTGTATGGATGTGATTTTCTTAAATCGCATGAAAATCCCGAACCCCTTCCCGACGGTCCGGTTACTCCAAAGGAAATTGCATCTTCTTTTGATAATAATCCTATTCCTTTTGTTCTTTCATGAAAAATTACATTTCCTGTAAGTAATTGATTATATTCGGGTAAAACTTTTCTGAAATTTTTAATAAATTCTTTTACTTTCTTTTGAAAATCAGGATGAATATCATTCATCAAACCGCCGGGACAATTATAACTTTGAGTTAATCTGCTTCCGGTTGTTTGTTCAAAAATATCAAGAATATATTCTCTGTCTCTTAAGCCGTAGAAGAAAGTTGTGAGAGCACCTAAATCCATTCCGAATGCAGCCCACCAAAGTTGATGCGAAGCAAGACGGCTTAATTCTGCCATTATGGTTCTGATATATTTTACTCTTTCGGGGACTTCAATTTGAAGAGCATTTTCAACACATAAACTAACAGCTTCATTGTTCATGTGAGCAGATAAATAATCTAATCTGTCGGTAAGATGAATTATTTGCGGATAGGTAATTTTCTCGGTCATTTTTTCAATGCCTCTGTGAATATATCCGCAGTGTGGTTGAACATATTGAACAACTTCACCTTTTAAAGAAAGCAAAAATCTTAGAACACCGTGTGTTGACGGGTGCTGTGGACCCATGTTTATTATGTATTCTTGTTGTTCAACTTCTGACACAACTTGATTTATCGGTAATACTCCTTCCATGTATTTTTTTTATTGAAATTCAAAAACTACTTTTAGTAATTATCTTTCTACAATGTTAACTTCATCAACATAATCCTTTCTTAACGGATATCCAACCCAATCTTCTTCCAAGAAAATTCTTCGTAAATCGGGGTGGTTAATGAATTTTATACCTAACAGGTCATATATTTCTCTTTCTTGAAACTCTGCGGTTTTCCAAATATCACAAACTGTTTCAATTTCGGCATTTTCTCTGCTTTTTGCTTTAACTTTTAATTCAATAATGTGAGAAAATTGTGTTGATGTAATAAAATAACATACACCTAATAAATCGCCGTAATCAACTCCTGTGATATTAAACATATAGTCGAAAGATAAATCTTTATCGTTTCTTAGTTTTAGAGCTAAACCTTTAAATTTTTCCGGTTCAACTGTAATTGTAAGATATTGTTTATCTTCAAAAACTAAGTCAGATTCTATGGCTGATATTTTCTGTTTTAATTCTTCGTTATTCATTTCTTGATATTTTCAAGTTAAATTATTTTGACACATTAACGTCGTAATCTTCGGCATTCTTTTTTATGTATCCGTTTTTCAAACTTTCAGTTTTCATTTTACGCTGTAATTGCAAAAATCCGTATAAAAGAGCTTCCGGACGCGGAGGACAACCGGGAATATAAACATCAACAGGAATAACGTGTTCTACTCCTTTTACAACGTGATATGTATTGTAATAGAAAGGTCCGCCGGAAATAGCACATGCACCCATTGCAATAACATATTTTGGGTCGGCCATTTGGTCATATAATCTCTTTAAAACCGGAGCCATTTTATTTACAATTGTTCCTGCAACAACAATAACGTCGGCCTGACGAGGCGAGGCTCTATAGACTTCCATTCCGAAACGAGAAAAATCGTGACGTGCAGCACCGGCTGCCATCATTTCAATTCCGCAACAACTTGTGGCAAATGTAAGAGGCCAAATAGAATTTGAACGACCCCAATTAACTAATTTATCTATTGTTGAAAAGAAAATGCCTTGATTTTCAAGCATCATTTGATCCAAAGATTCGTTATCTTTGAAATCTTCATGTTTCATGGATTTTATTACTCCCATACCAATGCGTGTTTTTTCCATGCATAAGCTAATCCGGAGATTAGTATTACAAAGAATATTAATATTTCAATCATTCCTACCATTCCTACTTGCTTCATTACAACAGCCCAAGGAAACAGGAAAACAGTTTCGACATCGAAAACTAAAAATAGAATTGCAAATAAGTAGTAGCCTACGTTGAATTGAAGCCACGTTACTCCTTTGGTAGGTATTCCGCACTCATAAGGTTCTGCCTTTTGCACATTAAATGTACTTGGAGAAACAAATGTCGAAAACAATATTGCACCGCCTACTAATACTAAAGCAGTGATAAAAAATATTATTAGAGATTCACCGGTCATTTAATTTAATGTATTTATAATCTGTTAGTTAATATAAGTAATATGCTAAATACTATATTTTTTGACTGTGCAAAATTAAATTTTTAATTGAAACTTCAATTAAATATAAACATGTTTTTTAGTTACTTTTTTAAATTATTTACATAGATAAAACATTACTATAAAACATTTGTCTAAAACTTAGTTATTTAGATGAAAAAATTATTTTTATTCATTTTTTAAGTATCCCAAAAATGCTTTTTACTTTTTATTCGAGTTTAGAATTTTTTCAATAATTTAATATTTTGATAAAAAAACTTTTTCTGTAGATTAAAAATAAACTCAATAAGAATTCAATATTTACACTTTGCATTACAATATTTAAATGTAATAATTATTAAAGCGTTTTAAACTCCTTAAAATTTTAAGCTTTCTCAATAGTTTTGTCGGTTATAGAAAATATTCAATAAAAATTATTATTCTTATAAATAATCAAAATTATTGCATAATAAATAATTGTATTTATTTTGCAGGAAAAATATAAAGGAGTTAAGTTTTAATAAAATAATTTTTTTCATGAATCCTATAATAGTTTTTTCGATTATTACAGTATATTTTTCAATCTTAATATTTATTTCTTATCTAACAAGCAGAAAAAGTAATCTTGCATCGTTCTTCACGGGTAACAAAAAATCTCCTTGGTATTTGGTTGCTTTTGGAATGATTGGAGCGTCGCTTTCGGGTGTTACTTTTATATCAATTCCGGGTGAAGTAGGAACTTCAAATTTCTACTACTTCCAATTAGTTTTAGGATATTTGGTTGGCTATGCAGTTATAATTTTATTTTTACTTCCTCTTTATTACAGGTTAAATTTGGTCTCGATTTATACTTACTTAAATAAACGATTTGGAGTATATTCACATAAAACGGGAGCCGGTTTTTTTATTCTTTCAAGAGTTATAGGAGCATCTTTCAGACTTTTTCTTGTTGCAAATGTTTTACAATTGGGGCTTTTTAACGCTCTCGGAATTCCGTTTTATGTTACAGTTCCAATAACTATTGCGCTTATTTGGGTATATACTTATAAAGCCGGAATAAAAACAATTGTTTGGACTGATACTTTTCAAACGATATTCATGCTCGCATCTGTGATAATTACAATTTATTATATTTCTGCAAATCTTAATTTGAATTTTTCAGAGTTAGTTAATAAGCTTAGACTTGATGATAATACTAAGATTTTTGATTGGGATTGGAAATCGAAAACAAATTTCTTTAAACAATTTATTGCCGGAGCTTTCATTGCAATTGTTATGACGGGTTTAGACCAAGATATGATGCAAAAAAATCTAACTTGCAAAAATTTAAAAGATGCACAAAAAAATATGTTTTGGTTTAGTTTGGTTCTAATTCCGGTTAATCTTTTGTTTTTATCTTTAGGTGCGCTTCTATATATTTACACAGAACAAAATGGAATTAGCCTTCCCGATACTTCCGACAAATTATTCCCGATGCTTGCATTACAATATTTTTCATTATTTGCCGGAATTATTTTCTTATTAGGAATTATCTCGGCAGCATTTTCAAGTGCCGACTCGGCTTTAACTGCTTTAACAACATCTTTTGCATTCGATTTTTTAAAAATGAATTTAGATGATGTTTCAGCCAAAGCAAAAAGAAATAAAACTTTAATACACATTTCATTTTCAATTATAATATTTGCAGTAATTTTAATTTTTAATTTTATAAATAAACCAAGTGTTGTAACAGCTGTCTTTAAAGCAGCTTCATATACATACGGACCAATTTTGGGGATTTTTGCATTCGGATTACTCACAAAACTTTCGACTAAAGACAAATTTGTTCCAATAATTGCAGTTTTATCTCCAATATTTGCATACATTTTAAATATCTATTCTAAACAAATATTCAGAGGATATGAATTTGGTTTTGAACTTCTTGTTGTTAACGGATTAATAACATTCTTAGGTTTATTGATTTTTGCAAATAGACGAAATTATGTTAAGATTTAAAAGATTATTATAATTCAATACAATTCTTTTTATAAATTTGTTGTAAAACTTAAATTATGTTTGAATATATAAAAGGCGAGCTAAAAGAAAAAAATCCATCTTTTACTATTATCGAAAATAACAACATAGGATATTTCGTTAATATCTCATTAAATACATTTTCAAAAATTGAAACGTTAAATGAATCTAAAATTTATATACACCAAATTATTAGAGAAGATTCAAATTCATTATTCGGTTTTTTTGATAAAGGAGAAAGAGAAATTTTCAGACTTCTAATATCTGTTTCCGGAATTGGTGCAAACACGGCAAGAATAATGCTTTCATCGCTAAGTCCGGAAGAAATAAAAAATGCAATTCAAACCGAAAATGTAAATCTTATAAAAAGTATAAAAGGTATCGGTATAAAAACAGCACAAAGAGTTATAATAGATTTAAAAGATAAAATAAGCAAAACTGAAGTTGAAGCAGGCGAAATATTTACAATTTCAAATCCTTATAAAGACGAAGCACTCTCTGCACTTGTAATGTTGGGGTTTGCAAAGAAACCGGCCGAAAAAATTATTGACAAAATCATTACCGATAATCCGGGAATAAATATTGAAGCCATTGTTAAACTGGCTCTAAAAGCTTTATAAATTAACTAAATAAAGAATGCTTATGGCTATATTTTACTATTTTATTTAGAACCTTTAACAAAATAATTTGTGAAAAATTTCAAAAAAGTTTTGATAAACATTACGTTTATTTCGTTTGTTTTCCTGATAATTGTATCATTTTCCTCAAAGCCGAAAGCTATTCGTTTTCGTGAATATAATTTCGGATTTAAGGATACAACCCCCAAAGATACTTCATTGAGATTTCAATTCAATGACTATAGAAATATTCCCGGAAAAAACACATACAAATCTCCCTTATACCTTAGTAATCCTTCAAATATTCAATCTTCTGTTGTTTACGATTATAAAACAAATCAATTTATTTTTTATGATAAAATTGGCGATTTTAATTATAGAAATCCATATTATATGAGCGCCGACCAATATTATAATTTTAAAATGAATGAATTTACACATAAATATTGGATGGAACGTTCGTCTTTGGAAAAAGGCGGAGATGAAACAAATTTAGTAGATAAACTTGTCAATCAAAATCTTGTTGTTCCTATAAAAGGTTTTGAAGAAATATTCGGAAGTAACACAATAAACATAAAACCACAAGGAAATGCAGAACTAATTTTCGGGTTTAATATATCAAAAACAGAAAACCCTACCCTTCCGGCCAATCTTCAAAAAAATGTAACATTTGATTTTAATGAGAAAATTAAAATGGGTGTTAACGGACAAATTGGCGACAAATTGAAAATGGGTATTAATTACGATACAGAAGCAACTTTTGATTTTGAAAATAATGTAAAACTTGCATACCAAGGAAAAGAAGACGAAATACTTCAAAAAATTGAAGCAGGTAACGTACAATTACCATTGCCCGGAACTCTTATTACCGGAAGCAGCAGTTTATGGGGAATAAAAACCGAACTTAAATTCGGAAAGCTCACTTTAACAAATGTTTTATCTCAACAAAAAAGCGAAATTCAAACTATTGAAGTTGAAGGCGGTGCAATGACAACACCTTATGAAATTACTGCAGATAATTATGAAGCAAATAAACATTATTTCGTTTCACAATATTTCAGAGACAAATATGATGAAGCTTTATCAAGTCTTCCTATTGTGAGATCAAACATAACCATTACAAAAATTGAAGTTTGGGTTACAAACAGAACAGGAAATTTCGAAAACTCAAGAAATATTGTTGCATTTATGGATTTGGGAGAGTCGCAACAATATATATTTTCTCCTGATAATTTTACCGGAACAGGAACATATCCTGCAAACGTTACAAATAATCTTTATAATTTAATTACCGGAACTTATTCAGGAGTGAGAGATATAAACACTGTCAGTTCAACTCTTAGTGCATTATCAAATTTTAATCAAGGCGAAGATTACGAAAAGGTTCAAAATGCAAGACTTCTTAATCCTTCGGAATATACTTTTAATGAAAACTTGGGATATATTTCTTTAAACTCAGCTCTTAATAACGACGAAGTTCTTGCAGTTGCTTATGAATATAATGCAAGCGGCAAAACATACAGAGTAGGTGAATTCTCGAATGAAAATCCTCCGGCACCTCAAAGTTTAATTTTAAAATTAATCAAAACCACTACTCTGTCTACGGAATTGCCTTCTTGGAAATTAATGATGAAAAATGTATACTCAATTAACGCATTTCAAGTTAACAGCGAAGATTTTAAATTGGAAGTAATGTATCGCGACGATAAATCCGGTTCATCTATAAATTATATTCCAGCCGGTGCAATAAACGGTAAAGTACTTTTGAAAGTTCTGGGAATGGATAATTTAAATAAAAATAATGAAGCAGGAGCCGACGGATACTTCGATTTTATTGATAAAACAACAATAAACTCAACAAACGGAAGAATATATTTCCCTGTTTTAGAACCGTTCGGCAGTTATTTGAGAAATAAAATAACAGGAGGTGTTACCACAGATCCGGAGTTAAACAGAACTGCAGACCAATATGTTTTTGAAGAATTATACACAAGCACTCAAAGTCAAGCAAGACAAGTTGCAGAAAAGAATAAGTTTTTCATTAAAGGAACTTATCGTTCCGAAGGAGGTTCAGAGATTAACCTAAATGCTATGAATGTTCCGGAAGGCTCTGTAAAAGTATCGGCAGGAGGAAAAGAGTTGCAGGAAAATGTTGATTATACAGTTGATTATAATTTGGGAAGAGTAACAATTCTAAACCAAAGCATGTTAGAATCCGGAATTCCCATAAAAATATCTCTCGAAAGCAATGCGATGTTTAATATAGGAACAAAATCCCTTATAGGAACTCATCTTGATTACAGATTTTCCGAAAATTTTAATTTAGGTGCAACAATAATGCACTTAAACCAAAAGCCTCTTACTTCAAAAGTAAATATAGGAAACGAACCGATATCCAATACTATTTGGGGTACAAACATAAACTATAACAAAGATGCTCCTTTCCTTACAAATATTGTTGATAAAATTCCTTTTATTAATACAAAAGAAAAATCTTCAATAGACTTTACCGGAGAGTTTGCCCAGTTAATTCCCGGACATCCAAAAATTATAGGAGAAGAAGGATTTGCTCATATAGATGATTTTGAAGCAACTAAAACTTCCATCGACTTAAAATCGCCATATTCATGGCATATTTCAGGAACCCCTCAAGGTCAAAGCAATAATTACCCGGAAGCCGATTCAATAAATGCACTATCCTACGGATATAATCGCGCAAAAATATCTTGGTATAATATAAATCCGGACTTCCTCAGAAATAATGCAACACTTCCGGATTATATAACCGTAGACGACCAATCCGACCACAGAATTCGTGAAGTAATGGAACAAGAACTTTTTCCCGACAGAGACCCTGTTCACGGAATTCCGCCTGTAATATCTGTTCTTAATTTAGCATATTACCCTACAGAAAAAGGTCCATACAATTTTGACACTGAAGGAATTCCCGGAATATCCGCAGGTATTGATGAAAACGGACTTCTTAAAAACCCTGAAACAAGATGGGGTGGAATTATGAGAAGCTTAGTTACAAACGACTTTGAAGAAGCAAATATTGAATATATAGAGTTTTGGCTTCTGGATCCGTTTATTTACGGAAACAACCCTAACGGTGGTGAACTTGTGTTTAATTTAGGAAATGTTTCGGAAGATATTTTAAAGGATTCCAGACAATCTTTTGAAAACGGATTACCTACAAGTGCAAACATTGCAAATGTTGACACAACTGTTTGGGGTAGAGTTCCTGTATTACCAAGAATAACCGAAGGATTTGCTAATGAGCCTGCAAATGCCAGAAATTATCAAGATGCCGGAATCGACGGACTTTCTGACGTTGACGAACAATCATTTTTTTCTTCATATTTAAATAAAATTGCAATTTTATACGGAACAGGATCGTCTGCATATTCTAATGCTTTTAACGACCCTTCGTCCGATGATTACATGTTTTTTAAAGACCCTGCTTTCGACGAAATCCAAGCAGATATTCTTTCACGATACAAACAGTTTATAAATTCCGAAGGAAACTCGTCTATTCCTGACGCTGCAGATAATACTATGACTGCCGGACAACAATTACCCGACATGGAAGATATTAACAGAGATTACACTCTTAACGAAACCGAAACATATTTCCAATACATTGTAAATTTGAATCCGGAAGACATGAAGATTGGGAAAAATTATATTTCGGATATAAAAGAAAGCGTTGTTAATCTTAAAAATGACAATAAAGAAACTGTAAAATGGTATCATTTTAAAGTACCTATTCAAGAATATCAAGATAAAGTAGGACCAATTCAGGATTTTAAATCAATAAGATTTATGAGGCTTCTAATGACCGGCTGGGATGAAGAAATAGTTTTAAGATTTGCAACTCTCGATTTGGTTAGAGGCGAATGGCGAAAATATCAAGCTTCCATGTTGGAAGGAACAGAAGGAACGGGAATAGATGAAATAACCGACGCACAGTTTGACATTTCTGCCGTAAATATTGAAGAAAATTCATACCGACAACCTGTAAATTACGTTCTTCCTCCGGGAGTAACACGCGAAATATCTCCAGATCAACCTACAATTACAGAATTAAACGAACAAGCAATTTCATTAAAAGTTCTTAATTTAGGAGACGGTGATGCAAGAGCTGCATATAAAAATGCTTCGCTTGACGTTAGACAATTTAAACGTCTTCAAATGTTTGTTCACGCCGAAGCTGTTGATGAAGAAATTCTTAACGACGATGACATTGTTGCTTTTATCAGATTAGGTTCTGATTATCAAGAGAACTATTATGAATATGAAGTACCGCTCACAGTTACTCTTCCCGGTTGGTATAATAAAGACACCGAACAAGAACTTGTTTGGCCGGAAGATAACTTTATTGATTTAAATTTTGAAATACTGCAACTTGTTAAACAAAGACGAAACAATAAACTTAGAGAAGACGGCTCGTCATTAGAAGTTAGTTCCGAATACAGCGAAATTGTTGATGATTTGGGACGAAGAGTGAGTGTGATAGGAAATCCTAATTTGAGTAATATTCGTACAATAATGATTGGTGTAAGAAACCGAAGCAAAGACAAAAATAATTTACCGGACGACGGCATGTATAAGTCGGTTGAAGTATGGATGAATGAGCTAAGACTTACAGAGTTTAACGAGCAAGGAGGTTGGGCTTCGCAGGCGAGAGTATCCCTAAAATTGGCAGACTTCTCAACAATTGCTTTAGAAGGAAATATTAGCACTCCCGGATTTGGCAGTATAGAAAAAAGAGTTAGTGAAAGACAAACCTCAAATGATTACGGATACAGTTTCTCTTCAA
Source organism: Draconibacterium orientale (assembly GCA_022729995.1). Taxonomy (GTDB): domain Bacteria; phylum Bacteroidota; class Bacteroidia; order Bacteroidales; family JAADGE01; genus DZBS01. Next base: position 19,049 of record DZBS01000032.1, read on the forward strand.
ACTTTGAATTAGGGAAGTTTTTCCCTAAAAAATATAATGTAAGAATTCCTTTATATTTAGCTTATTCCGAAGATTTTAGCAATCCACAGTTTAATCCTCTTGACCCTGATATTCTTTTAAAAACAAGTCTGTCAGACCCAAACTTAACACAAGCTGACAGAGATTCGATAATACACATTTCTCAGACATACAGCAAAAGGAAAAGTATAAACTTAACTAACATAAAAATTGGCGGAAATTCCGAAAAAAATGAAATATTACAAGATGACAAAGGCTCCAAAAATATGTCTTCCGAAACTAAGGATTCAAAAAGTTTAGGTTTTAATACAAATAATAAAGCCGGCGGCAAAAACAAACCTTTTTATCATATATCAAACTGGACAGGAAGCTACGGTTACAGCGAAGTAATACTCAGAGATATTAACATAAACCACAATATATTGCAAATATATACAGGTGCTTTGGCATATAATTATAATATTTCTCCAAAAAACATTAGCCCGTTTTCTAAATCAAAACTATTAAATAAAAAGGCATTTCAGATTATTAAGGATATTAATTTTTACTACTCTCCTTCTACTGTCTCATTTAGAAACGAAGTAAGAAAATCGTTTAACGAAATTCAACTAAGAAATATAGAAAATCCGGAACTGATAATAGACCCTACTTTTGATAAACAATTTAACTGGAAAAGAACTTATGATGTTCGTTATAATCTTACACGCGATTTTAAAATTACTTATAATGCCGAAAACACTTCGTGGGTTGAAGAACCTTATGGACGAATAGACAAACAAGACCCTTTGTATCAGCAAAAAGTTGATACTGTTTGGAACAGTATTAAAAACCTTGGTAAAACAACGGATTTTACTCAAAGAATTACTCTTAATTGGCAAGTGCCCATTAACAAACTTCCTTTTTTAGATTGGACATCTGCTAACGCAAGATATGATGCAGATTTTTTCTGGACATACACTCCCGAACTTGCAGATACTTCCATTAATATAGGAAATACTATTAGGAATGCACAAAATATGCAATTGTCGGGACAACTTAACCTTACAAGACTTTACACAAAGGTTAAATATTTAAAAGATTTGGATAATAAATTTGAAAGAAAAACAAAAAATAATCAAGTTAAATATAAAGATATAACTTCCGAAACCGATAAATTTTCTTTGAAAAAAGGAAGAACAAAAACTATTACTCATAATTTGAATTACGATAATGTCAATATTATTATTACCGACGAAACCGGAAAAGAAATTAAAGCCCAAACGGAAATTATTAATGCTAACAAAATAAAAATTACTGCTATAGAAGATATTACTAATGCAAAAATTGTTGTAACCGGTAAAAAAGAAATAAAAGACGGACCTCTAAAGATTATTTCCGATAATACTTTGTATGCTATGATGGCTCTAAGAAATATATCCGTTAGTTATACACAAAACAACGGAACTGTTGTTCCCGGATATATGCCAAAAACAAAATTCTTTGGGTTTAATGAAAATTGGACTGCTCCCGGTTGGGAGTTTTTAACAGGACAACAAAACCCTAACTTTGGTGCTTTGGCTGCACAAAACGGCTGGTTATCGGGCGATTCTCTTATAAATTCTCCAATAATAAATAATAGAGAAGAAACTTATGATATAAGAGCAACACTCACTCCTATTAAGGGTTTCAAAATAGATGTTACAGCAAATAAAAAAACATCACAAACTATTGAAGAATATTGGGTTTTAAGAAACGGAGAAATAAAACCCGAAAATAAATTCTTTTCGGGAAACTTCTCAATATCTGTAATAACTCTTAAAACTGCATTCAAAAAAATCAATGATTCAACATATCAATCTGAAGTGTATGATGCTTTTCTTGCAAACAGAATCGAAGTTGCCGACAGACTTGCATCAAACAGAGCAGCTCTTGGAACAACATATAATCCGAGTGCTCCAAACTTAAACACGGAAACCGGATTATATGAAAATAACGGATATCCAAACGGATACAGCTCTACATCTCAAGAAGTATTGATACCTGCATTTTTGGCGGCTTATACAGGAAGGTCGGTAAACAGTGTTTCTACCAATCCTTTCCCAAGTATTCCAATTCCGAACTGGAGAGTTAAATATGACGGATTATCTGACATTGAATTTGTAAAACGAGCTTTCAAAAGAATTTCTATAAACCACGGATATACATCAAGCTACAGAGTGAGCTCATATCAATCAAATTCATTTTATGACTTTGAAGAAGCTTCTGCAATAGGAATGAGTTTTGTGAGAGATGAAAACAGCGAATTATTTATTCCTGAATATCAACTTGACGGAATTGCAATAGACGAGAAATTTGTTCCGTTATTTGGTATTGATATGACATTAAAGAACGACATGTCAACCAAATTTGAATATAAACAAGCACGAAGTATTGCATTAAGCTTCGCAAATAACCAAATTTTGGAAGCAGGAAGCAAAGAATACACTGTAGGAGTCGGCTACAAGATACCTAAATTAGAAATTCCTATTAGCGTGGGGGGTCAACAACAATTATTTAAAAGTGATTTGAACCTTAGATTGGATCTTACATACCGCGACATGATAACAATAGTGAGAAGAATTAACGAAGCAGACAATCAAATGTCGGCAGGTCAAAAGAATTTTTCATTAAAAATAAATGCCGACTATAATTTGAACAAGGTAACGATACGCTTGTTTTACGACCAAACAGTTAATACACCGAGAGTATCAACATCATACAGAACCTCAAACACAAAGGTAGGTTTCAGTATAAGATTTAATTTGGCAAATATTTAAGCAGATAACATATCAAAAAACATATCGGCAACTGTTAAAAAAATTTTTTATAAATAGCAATAATCTTAATTTTGTAACAAATTATTAATAATAACTAAATAAAATATTGCCATGAGTGCACCCGAAAATTTAAAATACACTAAAGAACATGAATGGGTTCGAGTTGAAGGAAACGAAGCTTTTGTTGGAATTACACAATTTGCACAAGGCGAATTGGGCGACATCGTTTTTGTTGAAGTTGAAACAGTTGGCGAAGAGTTAAACGAAGGCGACACTTTCGGAACTATTGAAGCCGTTAAAACAGTTTCTGATATGTTTATGCCTCTTAGCGGTGAAGTTATTGAATTTAACTCGGCATTGGAAGATGCACCGGAATTAATAAATTCTGACCCATACGGAAAAGGTTGGATTATAAAAGTAGCAATTAAAGATGCCGGTGAATTAAGCAATTTGCTGGACTCTGCTGCATATAAAAAATTGATTAATGCCTAATCTTAAATAATTCGATTTAATAATCGAAAAACCCCGGAAGAATATTTATTTTTTCGGGGTTTTCTATATTTTAAAATCAAAAATATCTTATCCGCATGACTTTTAATTGTTAATAAAAAATTTGCCTAATAAAACTACATATTCAAATATTTCTTAATTCTTTCTATAAACTCGGCTTCATTAATCGGTTTTATTATATAATCGTCAAAAACATCACTGTATTTGGCAATTTCATGTGCTAAAGCATATGCTGTTTGAGCAATAATAGGAATATTTGGTTTAAGTTTTCTTATTATTTTAGCAGCAGCGTGTCCGTCCATTCCGGGCATTTGAATATCCATTAATATTAGTTTAACAAACGGATTATTCTTACACATGTCAACCGTTTCCTGTCCGTCAAGTGTTCGAGTTATTAAATAACCAAAATCTGATAAAATTTCTTCAATATAAAGAAAGTTATAATCATCGTCTTCGGCTATGATAATTGTTTCCATGTTTTTTCAAGTTTATTAGTATAATAAATATATCTGTTTAATTAACGGGTTTATAAGGTATTGTAAAAAAGAATGTTGACCCGATGTCGGGTTGTGATTCAAGCCAAATTTTACCCCCGAGTAATTCTACAAAAGCTTTTGAAATTGAAAGCCCTAAACCGGTTCCTCCATATTTTTTGGCAATAGAATTATCGGCTTGCCTGAATCTTTCAAATATTTTTTCCTGAACATAAGGCTGTATTCCAATTCCTGTATCTTTTACATAAAATCTTAAAAAACCATTTTTAGAAGTATTATTCTCAATTATATTTGAATATGTGTAACCAAATTCGATACTGCCTTTATTTGTGAATTTAAAAGCATTTGAAATTAGATTTGACAATATTTGAATTATTTTAGTTTTATCGGTGTAAATAACAGATTGTTCGTTGGTTAAATTTATTTGTTTGTGTATTGAAATATTGCTGTTTTGTGCTTGTTGCTTAAATATTTCAAACAGTTCTATTATTATTTCATTGATACTTACTTTTTCTATTACCGGTTTTAGTTGATTTGTTTCGAGCGAAGATATTGTTAAAATATCATTTACAATAGAAATAAGTTGTTTACTGCTGTTTTGAATAATTGATATGAAACCGGTTCTTTTTTCATCGGATAAATTATTATTAGAAAGCAAACCTGAAAATCCGCTAATTGCATTGAGCGGTGTTCGTATTTCGTGCGACATGTTTTGCAGAAAAGCCGATTTTAATTTCTCGCTTTCTTCGGCTTTTTCTTTTGCTTCAATTAAATCATAAATCATTTTCTGACGTTCTAAAACATTTCTCATAATTCCGAGGTTTCCTATCCATTTTCCTTCAGTATCAAAAAGTTTGCAACCGAATGTTTCTCCGGGAAAATTAACTCCGTTGCGGTCTTTATAATGTGATATGTATAAATCTTCTTTTAGCGAACTGCCAACATTGAACACATTTTTTCCTGTTTCAATATAAGAAATAGTATCGTAATATAACAGTTCTGTGTTTTTTCCTATAAGTTCGTCGGGTTCATAACCGAATGTGGTTTTCATTCCTTTATTGGCCAATAAAATATTTCTGTCGGGGTCTGTAATTATTACACCGTCGGTAATTGTGTTGAACATAGTTTCAAAGAGTTTTTTTTGATTCCGAAGTTCATCGTCGGCTTGCTTTTGTTTTGTAATATCAACTGTAATTATTTGAATTGAATCGGGAGGAATAAAGCTGTATGTGGTAGATGTATATTGTTCTTTTCCGTTTGCTCGAAATTTATATTGTCGTTCGATACTTTTAGTTTCATGTGTTCTATAGCATTCAACCAAATATTCGGTAAGGTCGGGCTCATTTTTCCATAATATTCGTGATTTTATTCCGAATATATTTTCAATTTTATTATCGCTTTCATGATATGCTTTTTTGTTTGCCTGCACCATAACAAAGTCATCATCTTTTTTAGCCCAAATAAATGTTGCGTGAGGAAAATATTCAAACCAATTTCTATATTTTTCTTCACTAAGTTCTACTTTTTTTAAAGCTTCTTCAAGTTCACGGTTTGTAACTTTAACTTCTTCTCTTACAAGTAACAAGTCTTTGTTTTTCTTTTTAAGATACTTGTTGTTTATTTTAATTTGTTTTTGATTTTTTTTTACAAATACATAAAGCAACAAAGTTGTTATAACAACAAAAAAGGTTCCTTTGAATGTTTGAAATTTAGTGAGCAAATCGTCGGAAAGGAGAATATCCAAAAGCTTGTCGGAAAGAAATATCCATAAACCTGCTAATGTAAAATAAGCAACGCTAATCCTTATATGAAAAGGTATTTTTTTGTATAATTTTAATAGGTTCATTAATAATTATTTCTTTAAAGATGAATCGTTTTTTTATAATACTTGTCCGGCTTTGCAAATATAATGATTTTATTTGTAACATATATGAATTGTGAATTCATAATATTATGGTGCCCCTCAAAAATAAGACAATAAGTTAAGAGAGAAAAGAATTATCTTTACATGGTGCCCCTCAAAAATAAACTCTTAGCACTGAAAGTGAGAAATTAATCTTGCAATTATACAACCGCAGTTAAACTGCTGATGCTTTTGCACTACTCAGGATATTTGGGCTAAGGCTGGAGTTGAAGACCAACAGTGTTACGCAACTAATTAGCAACATAGTTGCGATATCTTTGTAGAAAGAATATTATTATATATTATTAAAGGTGCGTAGCACCGATATCTGATTTTTACATGATAATAAAGATTGCGGTACTACGCACCTTTATTTTTATTTATGATTATATTTTCTACAAAGATTTAAGGACTACGCCCTATTATCCTACAGACAGAAAGGTTAGTAAGTTTTACCGTTTATCGTAGGGCTGCACCCTACGTTGACAGATATTGCACTTTCAGTGCTTGGCTGTTATGTTAAGCCGCAAAGTGCTTGCCTTTATGTTAAGCCGCAAAGCGGTGTTATCCGATAACGAGTTGAAGACCAACAAAGTTCTTCCGGCTCACAAACAGCATTTCAAAGAACTTTTATATATTTATTTATTGCCACTCCTTTGAATTCGTGGCACACCTACGCCGAACAAAGGTGATGACTAACAGAGATAAGCATCTATAATATATTTGATATTATTGATTATTTTTATAATCATCAAACTTTTGCCTCATATGTCTGTAAAAAATACCAGTTAATCTATTTTCCCAACCTCCTTGACCATATTTATATGCATATCTTGGAATTTTTTCTAATATTTTTTCATCTAAATTAATTACCATTGTTTGTTCATTAAATTGATTTTGAAGATTAACCATCAAAGATTGCCAACCTCCATCGCTTTTAGTTACCTCATCTTGCTTGAACAATAAACTTTTCTCATTTTCATTTAACTCAAATGTTTTCATAATAACAATTTTATGGATTTATATACTTTTGAAATATTCAATTAATTATTTTACTTTCTATTAATTACCGCCTACCCTTTTAAACATAGCCGGACGGTGGCACATAGCCGCCCGGCCGAGTTTGTATTTATTACATACTTTTTACATTACAACCTATTTTGCTACAACAACTAATACCCATGTGGCTGCGTGTCCACCATCATAACTACATGGAGGAAAAGTTTCACCTTGAGATAATGGAATTTCATTTTTTGGATGGATACTACATTTATAGATACCACCTTGTTTACATTTTTCACCAGTTTTTCCAGTCATTTTATTAATTATTTATGTTTTGCCTACTCTAAATGCTTTTCGGCTTCCGCTTTCATCATTACAATTATTATACTTAAGTCAGTAGCTATTGTTTTATCACTTATTTGAGATAAATCATAATAATATTTTAAGTGACATTTTTTTAAGGTCTTACCGCTTTCACAAAAGCAAGGTTCTTTTATATTTAGCTTTTGTTTTTTCATCCTTTTATTTAGCCATTCCAATGTAATTTTCAGGTTATTTGTATGTAAAATATCAAAGTAGGTTTCAATAATTCCAATTATTCCATGAGAATATTCGCCTTCTTTATAAAACCCATTAATTTCATAAAATGAATTGTGTTTGAAATATGGTATAACTATTTTATCTATAAATTGCTCTAATGTTTTTATCTTTTGTTTTAAAAGTATTTCTTCTTTAGCTTTAGTTGTTAAACAGCACTGATTGTTACTATATTTATGTCTGTTATCTTTATTAGGAATCCTTTCCCCTACTTCAAATACTAACGGGAACCTTTTAGGAAATCCATTAATTTTAATTACAACATCATATATATCATTATTGCCAACATCCAAATCACCATATAATTCATTGTTTAATGCTGAATATTTCAAATTTTCATATTTAAAACCGTGATCTATCATTTTTGAAATATGGTTTTGCAATTAATGATGATTTTAGACTATATTCCAATTCTTTTGATTTATCATCTTCATTTTTATCTTCTCCTTGAGGGAATCTCTCTCCGAATTGTTTTCTGAGATATTCACTTGCATTTTTAAAATTCTTTTCATCCAAAGCTTTATTGCAGTCGTCTATCAAACTTTTTAATGCAGTTAAAAAATTGTTCTTTCTTGTTTCAGAATAATCATCAAAGACATTTTCATTTACCGGTGTTGTTGGCCTAAGACATTCAAACCTTTTATTTAAGCTATTATTTATAGATTCAACTGTGTCTTTTAATGCTATATCATCCCTATCATTGGTTTTGAAATTATTAACTGCAAGTATTGTTAGCTCAAATCCGCTGGGTAATTTAAGATTTGTATTTTTCCACTCTCTATAGTTTTTCCAACTTTTTAAATATCTGACAATTCTTCTTAACTGCTGATTATCTTTTGCTTTTTCGTTAAACCATTCATAAAAAGCTAATGGGTCACTTATAAGCCATCCTTTTGTTTTATGCGCAAGTTCAATTTTATCTCCTAATTTGTAATAAATTGGTAAGTCTATATGATGACCATCGGCAAAAACGACTCTAACACAGGTATCTTTATCTTTGCTTGGTATATTCGTGTGATCATCAACAGCATCATAAACCCAATTATGCCATGTTTCAATGGGTTTTATATTATTTTCTCCATCTTTTTCAATTAAATAAACACCGTAATCTAAATCATATTCATATAGTTTTTCACCCGATGCATTTTCCGTCGGAATAGGATTTACAGTCGTTTTCATTTCAAATGAACCTTGCGCCCAAAATTTAGGTTGAAGTTCATCCTTTTTTTCATTTTGGAAATAAACTCTAATTTTACGTTTAATTTCCGTTCTGCTTTTAATTAAACTTATCCTTTTAGCATCTGAAAGTTTAACTGTTTTATTAAATGTATTAAATTCTTTGTGTAGTGTAGCCATAGTTAATTTTTTGTTTTAAAATTCATCATATATATTATTCTCTTTATGTTTTATATACATTTCTCCTTTAGTTTGAGGATTTCTATTTGTGTAATAATATCCGCTTAATATTTTTTCATTATTCTTTACTATTAATTTTAAGACATTTGTTCCATAATGAGGGGGGAATTTTTCACTACCCGGAGTGCCGGAATTATCATATGTAAAAATAAGTTGATAAATATTATCTTCGTCTTTTATAATATTAGCTATCTTACTTTTTGACTGAGTAGAATTAGTCCCATCTAAATTTTTAAAGAAACTTGAAACTACGACATTCGAGGAAGTTTGCCTAATATTTATGATACATTCCAACTCTCCTTCATAGCCATTAATAGGGTTCTTGTAACGAATATAACCTTCATATTTTCCTGAAATATTTGGAACGTCAACTAACCATCCAAATATTTTAAACTTCCAGAACCACTTATCTATACTGAAAATTAAAAATCCAATTAATGCACTTGAAGAGGGTATACTTATAAAATCAGGTATATTATTAAGTGTAGGACTATATTGAGACAAAAAGCCTATTAATGCGCCTAAAAGAATAATAAAGCTAATCAACTGAGTAGGTTTGTAATATTTGAAATTTATCATACGATTGGTTAAATAAAATAAACAATTAAAAGACTATTCTGTCTTTATTTATTAAAATATGTTAATTGATTTGGAAGATTGGTAAGAAAAATTATATCTTTGAGGTGCGAAACAAAAAGATTTTTTTCTGTCAAAAGAAACAAATCAATTAAGTCGATTGTTATCCACAATCGACTTTTCATATTTTATGCCGGTTTCATGTTATAAGACATATTGTCATAAATTTTGTTTACTCTAAAACAAATCTTAAAAAACAAAGTCCAAGATTAATATTTTTTTGTCATGAAATATATTCTTATGACATAATGACCTATTATATTAAGAACAATTATTTTACAAAATTAATTATTATTTTTT
>DZBS01000141.1 GCA_022729995.1 Draconibacterium orientale
CAAGCTCACTTTGTTTGATTAAATTAATTTTGTAGTTTTATCGGACAATAATGATAAAAATATTAAATCATTAAATATTTAAGACAGAAATATTTACTTTAATTACCAAATTTTGAATAAATATAAACATTTTAAAATTTATTTTATACGGAAATTTAATTTTATGTGAGTTTAAATTTGATTTAAAGGAGTTTGCTTTATAGAATAAAAAAAAAGGTCGCAAATAAAAGCGACCTCTTTAGATTTAGAATTGAGATTTAGAAATTTAGTTCTTTATAAATTTATATGTTGATATTTTTGAACCGTCGTTTATATTAATAAAATATACTCCGGCTGGTAAATTGCTGACATCTATTGTTTCTTTTCCGTATGTAGAAATTGAATTAACAATTCTTCCGTCGAGCGAATAAATTTTTACTTGAGCGGAATTTATTTCATAATTTATTCTGATATTAATAAAGTCGGAAGTAATTGTAGGCCACACAGCAATATTTTGTGTTACTTCTTGCGAAAGCGGTTTTGCGTCGATTAAATAATCATTATTTCCTCCCGATTTTGCAACACCCAAATTTACGGTATAATCTTCGGTTTCGCCGTATTTATTGCTTGTACAAGCTGTATAATATCCGACATCATTCATATTAATTCTCAAACGAGTTGTTCCTGTAATTGCTGTTGTCGGAACAGTAAAAGTGATGTAATGCGACAGAATATCTTTTGAAGATCCTGTTCCCAATTTTTCGCCCAAATCGTCAAAATCGCCGTCTTTGTTGTAATCAATCCAAATTGTCCAATACTCGGTATAATAAGTGCTTTTGTATGCAGCTTTAAAATAAGCTGAATAAGTTGAGCCTTTTGTAAGAGTTGCAGACAAGTTTGTATAATCGGAATATCCGGTTAACGAAGCACCTGTTGTATTGTTAATTGTTCCTAATGTAAAATTGGCAATCCATTCATATTTAGTGCTCGATTTTGTTACACAATATACCGGTTCGGGAATCACTTCTTCCAAAGTTGAAAAATATGCCGAGCTGCTGAACGCCGAAGTTCCTGTAGAACAAACTGTTTGGACTTGAAATTCGTATTGTGTGTTTGCTGTTAGTGTTGTAAGATTATATGTAGTTGCAGTTGTATTTTTTGTTGTCCAAGTTGACGTTCCTGCAATACGATATTGCAAATTATATGAAACGGCTCCTGTTACGGTAGCCCAAGAAACTGTAGCAGTTGTTTGTGCAATTGCCGATGAAGCTAAACCCGAAGGAACATTGCAAGTTTCCGGTTCGGGCGTTGTTCCGTCGAAAGTATGAATTCCGAGATTGTCGAAATAATCTATCGGCATTGTTGTCCATTGCGAAGTGTTATAAGTTGTTACAGGAGAAACCACATTTGAATTTCTTATTAAAGTTACATCAATCGCATAATTTGTAACAACATTTAAAACGCCGATAATATCAATTAAAACTCCGTTTTTAAACAATCCCATAATATCGTTTCCGTTAAAAGTCATTTCTGTAGCGTTTGTAATCATATCGGCTTTAGCCAGCAAAGTAGACGAAGCGGATGTATAAACAATTGCATGCGACTGTCCTGTTGCTAAAGTTCCGCTGAGAGTAAATCCTGTAGTCCAATCGCCGACACCATTTGTTTGTTTCTTTATTGTATATTGCGATAAATCGATGCTTAAACCTGTAAAATTTGAAACTTCAAGTGCTTTGTTGTAAGAACTTCCTTCAATATATTCGGTGAAAAACAGTTCTGTGGCTGCTCCCGGTTCCGGGTCAGGATTGGGATCCGGTTCGGGAACAATATCTCCCCAAATATATGAAACATATTCGGGGTGGTCAATAAACGGATTTCTGTTGTGTTGAAATGAATAAATTACATTATTTCTGTTTATTTCATAAGCATCAACCGGGTCGGCGGCATGCCAAGCCAATAAATCCGACAGTTTAGCAAAAATTGGTTCTGTTGAAGCATCGTCGGGGAAATAATCTACAATTTCTAAGTCAAGTTCGCCGTCTAAACCTTCGTAGCGGGTTGCCATATAAAAAATTATACGAGCTACATCGCCTTTCACTTCGGGTCTTGGTTCCCAAACATCAGGTGCACTGCAAGAAAAACAACCGGTATAGATAGTTCCGCCGTCGTCTAAATACGGAGTAGAACATTCCGAATACCATCTGTTACTTCTGGCAGAGTTAACGCTTATATCTTCCGGACGCAAATTGTGCACGTCTGTTCCTATTCCTGCTGCATCGGTCGTGAAATTACCTCTCGATTGCGGCCAAATATGTTCGCGAGACCAACCTGTTCCGTTGTCGTATTCAAGGTCTCCGTTAAACGACCAGCCTGTGTAAATACATTGAACATTTGCCGAATTATTCGGATCGGGATCTGTTACTTTTAAAATATCCCAAACATCTGTTGCAGTGCTTGTGTACGGATATTCGGTGTGTCCTTTTATAATGTTGTTTAAAGCTGTTTTAAGAGCATCGCCGCTCAGTCCGGAAGCCGGATCGTAATATCCTGTAGGAATTTGTGCCATTCCTGCTTTCAGAATAATAATTAAAATAAATAAAGTAAAAAGTTTTTTCATAACATTTGAATTAATTAACAATATTCGGTTTAAAAGATTTCTTTTTAAGATAAAAAAAAACGACCAAAAATGCTTTGACCGTTTACAAAAATAAATTATATAAATTTTAAATTGATTAATAAATTGTTAACATAAAGTAAAGTTTTGCAGCGATAATCGCAACGATAATTCTTGAGATTATCTTGTAAATTATAATAATCCGAAAACAAATTTTGATAAAATGTATGTTTGCAACCTGTCAGTTCGGTCATTTTTTAACCGTTTAAAATGGGCAAGCAATGTAAAAATAATTTTGGAAATATTAAAATTTATTTTATTGATTTTTGTATCAGATGTTATTAAAATTCGTAAAGTCATAAAACATTTAATTAATTAAAGATTTAGTGATAAATAAAAAAAAGAGATTTATAAATATTTCATACAACTAAAAATCGTAAATTTGTAAAAAAATAGAAATTATGGAGAGTTTAACAATTTATATAAAAAATAAAGAACAAATTGATTTTTTATATCAATTTCTGCAACATTTAGATTTTGTGGTAATGCCTACAAATACAAGAAAAATTTTAAAATCCGAAGAATATGATTTTTTCAAATCAGCAGGATTGTGGAAAAATTGAGAGATTACCCAAAATGAATTACGAGCAAAAGCATGGAAAAGGGTCTAATTCTTTGTGATACACATTATGATTGAGTTTTATAAAAACAATCAAAATATAATTAACGAATTGAAGGCAATAGGCGGCAACAATATAGCTTTAAGTGTTATAACAGAGGCGAATTACTTTTTGGTGCTTTAAATAAAAAAGAAACTCAAACTATTAAAAAAGATATTGAGTATTTATTTTTGATGAATATCAATGATTTAATTAGTGAAAAATTTATTGAACTAATGCTGAAATATTCAAAAAGCCACGGATTGGCAGTTCCGGATGCATTCATTGCAGCAACTGCAATTATTAATAATGTAAAACTTTATACCTTAAATGTTAAAGATTTTAAATTTATTGACGATTTGAATTTGTATAAATAATTGAAAATAAATAAAAAAAGCATAACATATAAAACAATAACCATTGCTTTTCGATAAATGTATGTCAAACCCAAATATCAAACAGCCATGAAAACAAAACTCTTACCATTTTTTTTATCATTGTTAATATTTTTTGCGAACGTAAATTTAATTGCTCAAGACTATAAAAATATTAACCCGTTTTTGAAAAGTAAAATAATTGCAAATGAAATTGTTAAACTTCAGATTAATAATTTGGAGGTTGCAAACGAAAAATTACCTACACCAATGTCCGGAATTTATTCAATAGGAGCAGGCGTTGGCTACAATTTTGCAAGCATTACAGATGCAATGAACGCTTTGATTTTAAATTCCGCAGCAGGTGCAGTTGTGTTTGAACTTACGTCGGACTACGACCCTGAAACCGAAACGTATCCTATTTACATTATGTCATTTACGGGATCTTCCGAAACAAACACTTTAACGATAAGACCAGCTTCCGGAGCCGATATTACGATTGCAAAACCTACAACCGACCCGTATTCGTCTGTTGTGGCCTTAATTGATGCAAGCCATATAATTATTGACGGCTCAAATAACGGAACAGACAGCCGGAATTTAATTATCCGAAATACCGGAGAAGCTAATCAAACAGCTCCTTTAGCGCTGTTTACCGTTACCACGCCCGGAACAAACATTACGGTTAAAAATTGTGAACTTAAAGCATTTTCCCAAGAATTTGAAACAGCCGGTTTTTACACAGACCAATACAGCAATGTTGTTATACAAAACTGTGTTATAAGCAGTTGCCAAATTGGATTTATGGCCGAATCGGGCGAAAACGTTTCTGTTATCGGAAATATTTTCGGAAGCGATAATCCCGACGATTATATCAGAAACGGAATAGGTTTTAACGCTGTTAACAATTTTACCGTTTCTCAAAATATTATAGCAAATATAAGTTCCGACGGAACAGATGCAATTCAGGGAATTTCCGTAGCTTACGGAACAGGTGATATTTTAATTAAAAAAAATATCATAAAAAATTTAATACAATTCGGAACAAACGTATCGCGAGGAATTGCAATGTATGAAGTAAATTCGGGGAACGTTAAAATTTACAATAACGAAATCACCGGAATTGTTTCTGACAGCTACATCGACAATTATCCGACAGGAATAGCAATTTCTTGCCCTGCAATTGTTTCCGGTTTAGATATTAGTTTTAATACAATTTATTTGCAACCTAACGATTTGTATGGCGCCGGAAATGTAAGCGATAATACAATTGTTTCGGGCATTTCAGTTAACGGCGGAACCGGAATTAATTTCACAAATAACATTATTTTTAATAATTTGGGAGAAAGAAACACAAGCGTTTACTCAACTTGGGGAGTAGCAATTGTAACCGATTTAACGACTTCTCCGTTTGCCGAAATTAACAACAACGTGTATTTTGCCGACGGAGATTTTGATTTTACGGCATTAGCAATGACCAACGAAGGAACTAAAAATTTAAGCACTTGGCAAACTTGGACAAACGGCGATTTGAATTCGTTTTACGAAAATCCGCTTTTTATTTCTACATCAAACGTTAATTTACAAGCATGTTCGCCGGCAATTGCAAAAGGCGAAAGTTCGGTGTTCGTAACCGACGACATTTCGGGTTATTTGAGAGACGAAACTTTTCCTACAATAGGAGTTTACGAATATGAGAAAATACAGGCAAGCGAAGTTTTTACGGCATCAAGCGGTAAAGCCGAAACATTTTTATATTGGGATAAAGGAAACGGCTGCAAAGAAGCGGTATTTATGAAAATAGGAAATGTATTGCCCGAAAAACCTCTTCCTACTGACGGAATTACTTATGCGGCAAGTTTAAATTTTGGCGAAGGCAACCAAATAGGCACAAGCGGCTGGTATTGCATTTATAACGGCGAATTTCCTGCAACCGCACTTACAGTAAATGCCGACCAAGCAGGTGAATATACATTTATGGTTTGCGAATATTTCGGAAGCGAAGGAAATGAAGTGTATTTTACCGAAACCTCAACAAATAATCCGGCTTCGGGAAATTTGGTAAACGTTTCGGATATAAAAATTAATGCTGAAATAAAATTATTTCCTAACCCGGCGAACGGAGAATTTTTAATTGTAATTCCCAATGAAATAATATCAAATAAAATATTTGTAAGTATTAAAGATATTTGCGGAAAAACTGTTTATGAAAGAAATTTTGCAGGCAATAATGAAATTAAAATTACTGATTTAAAAAATTTGCAAGGCTTATTTTTTGTTAAAATAGAATCTGGAGAAAATAAATATATATCGAAATTAATTTTAAACTGACAAAATAATGATACAATTGTATTATGTTTGAAATGATTGAACGGCATAGCACTCAACAAAAGTAATGAAGAATGAAGTATGAAATTTAAGAACTGAAAACCGTGAACTAATCATGAATATATCAGTTAATCGGCAATTGGCAGATTTCAGTTTTCAGCGGGTTAATTCAGTTAATTATATCATTATATCATTGTATAATTGTATCATTATATCATTGTATAATTGTATCATTGTATAATTTACAGAGGTAATTCAATAGTAAAACACACTCCGAAATCGGTGTTTTCGGCCGAAATATTTCCGTTATGCTCTTCAACCAAAGTATAAACAACCGACAAACCCAAGCCGTTTCCGTCATGCGGCGATTTGGTAGTAAAAAACGGGTCGAAAATACAATGTAAATTTTCGGCCGAAATTTGCTTGCCGTTATTTGATATTTTAATAAATGCTTTGTTTTCGGATTGATATGTTTCTATAATTATTTGTTTTTGTTTTTCCGAAATATTTTTTAATTCGTAAACAGAATTTGAAAGAATATTTTGAATTATTTGGTGAAATTTTTCGGAATAAACCGGAACGTTTTGTTTTAGATTATATTTTTTGATAATTTCAATTTCTGAAGGAATATCGCTTGCATTTAGCATAATAGTGTTGTCTGCCAGAAAATTAATATCGCGAAGCATTAATTGCGTACCGCTTTTTCCTGAAAAAGTAGAAAGTGCATTTACGATTTTTGAAATACGTTCAACGCCTTCTTTAATAAATCCTACGGCTTTAGCAAATTCGTCGAAAGTTTGGGGCGAAATATTTTTCTCAATTTCAGGTGTGTAATCGTCAACAATACAAATTCCGCCGTTTATAAAATTTAGCGGATTATTTATTTCGTGAGCAACTCCTTTGGTAAGAGTTCCGAGCGATGCCATTTTTTCGGACTGAATTAAATAGTTTTGCGTTGTTTTAAGTTCTTCTATTGTTGATTTTAAGTGATTCGTTTTTTCGTCGACCACTCTTTCTAAATTATTTTTATGATTTTCAATTTCAATTCTTAAAATAAATTGAACAAAATAAAACGAAAAAGCAACTGCCGTAGAAAATAGCTCGAAGCGAAGAATTTTTGTCATTTCTATATATAGTTCGATAAAATTTTTATCGGAATTTAGACCTAAAAATATATTTGTTAACACAAATGAAGGTAAAATAAGGAATTGATAATATAAAATTGTAACCAAAATACCTGCAATAAAACTTTTTATACGTGTGAACGACTTTTTAAGCAGATACGAGAAAAAATACCATATAACAAATAAACTAACTGCGTGCATAATAAATGTAGAAATTTCGGAACCGTCGCCGGGATTTGAAATAACTGTTATTGCACTTAGAATAATTGTGTAAAAAGGATTTGAAACGTGTATTGTTCCTATCAAAAGCGGCAATTCTCTAAAATCGCTTTGTGCGCCTTCAACACCGGGTATATAAAATTTTAATTCACCCAAAAAAACGGAAATTATTCCCGCAATTAGCGTAATTAAAACATTTTTGCCATGTTTTGTGCGAAAAAAATTATATATTAATTCCAATTTCATATTTTATTTATGGCAATTTACGCTAAAAAATAATCAGTCTGTATAAATTTAGATAAAATTTTAATACACACAGACTGAATATTTCTATTTTGTTATTTCGACAAATTTTACAAGTTTATTTTCATATAGAATAATCAAAAAAAAAATAATTATTATTTAAATTCAGGTAATAAAT
This sequence comes from Draconibacterium orientale, assembly GCA_022729995.1. Classification (GTDB taxonomy): domain Bacteria; phylum Bacteroidota; class Bacteroidia; order Bacteroidales; family JAADGE01; genus DZBS01. Next base: position 7,719 of record DZBS01000141.1, read on the forward strand.
GCAAATTTCTATATTTTTAAATATTATTACAATACCGACCGTCAAATTAAAAACATTCGGATATTTATATATATTGCCCTGATATTAAACATTTTAAAAAATATTTTGTTAAAGTAAATATCAAAAAAAATCCCCGAACAAAACTGTTCGGGGAAAAACAAAACCATAACAATTAAAACTCTAGGTTTTTGCTCGAAAATGCAGGTTGATTCTACTTTTTATAAACTACAAAGCTAAAATTAAAGTCATG
>DZBS01000033.1 GCA_022729995.1 Draconibacterium orientale
TGTAGTAATAGTTTTTGTTCCCACAACTTCAAGATTATCAATATTCCAACCGCAATATTCCCAACCTTCGTCTGTAGCTCCAATTACATATCGAAATTTAACATTAGAAGCTTCGTCGGCATAATTACTTATATCTAACTCATGCGTTTGCCAAGTATTATCAGACAGTGTTTCCATCGGATTTTGCCATATTGTTACCCAAGCACCGTTATTTACAGAAATTTCAATATATGCGTGATCAAATTCCGCGCTTTCGACACCTAACCATCTTTTATATTTTAATTTAACATCAGTAAAATCAGAACAATTAACAGAGTTTGAAACTGCATATTGAGATTTTGATGTTAAACCGGTTTCATAATCACCGTGTTTACTTCCGAGACCGGATAAATCCAAACCTAAAACCTTGCTTCCGTCAAATGCCGTTTCAGGGTCAGGAACTCCATAACTTCCGCCTAAACCTTGAGGTGAGGCAATTTCCCATTCACCATTTAATGTCCAGTTCCCGGATGTCTCAAAACCATCAAAAAAAACAGTATCGGCAATGGTTGTGGCATTATCAGAAGCATATAACGAATAAGATCCGTCTGAATATTTTGTCCAAATTCTATAATAAAATTTTGAATTAGAAATCAAAGATGAATGGTAAAAAACAGTATCGCTACCAGCGTATAATACTTCTCCTCCTCCGGCTAAGGTTTGTCCTATTTCGTATGTAGTAAAATCTGTCGGGTTTCCAAAAATCCCGTTAGAAGAAACTGCTAATATTACATTCTCTATTTCATTGTAATGTTCCCATGTAATTAAAATTTGAGATTTAGAATAAGTTTCAGCGTCAAAATTTTCCGGAGCTCCGGTTAAAGTTGTTGCAAATGCAGGCTCTCCAATAGAATAAGATTTGTCGGGCTTATAAGTCCAAATCTTGTAATAATAAATTTGTCCGGGTATTAAATCGGAGTGTGTAATTTTATTTATTGAATTTGTAAAACTTAAAACTGTTCCACCTCCTTCAATATTATAGCCTTCTTCATAAGTTCCTCCGTTAACAGGTTGCCCGAAAACACCGTCGGAAGACCATGCAATTAAAACAGGCAAATCGGTAAAATCCCAAGATAAGTCAATTATTTCTGTTCCTGAAGCTTCCGCTAAAAAATTTTGAACAGAATATTCGTCAGAAAAAGAGAATTTTGAAATTTTAGTTTTCCAAGCCCAGCCACCGATAGAATATTCATTAGTATACCAAAATGTTTTATCGTCAGAAGGATCAACACTCATTGTTGAATAATCACCCCACCTGTCAGCTCTGTCTTGAAAATTTTCGCCGTAATGAATCATTTTTTCTGAAATCGACATTGTGTTCAACGGGTCAAAAGCTTTACGACCAGTATATTTTATCGAAGGATATATATATTGGCTTGAGATTGAAAATCCTAATGCAATTTCACCAAGTCCGTTCATAGCAATACTTCCCATCCAACGGCTGTGAACATTTGGAGAATAAGTACTTTGCTGATATATTTGCCAATTACCGCCAATTTTTCTAAGTTCATACCAACGTATACCTGCAACATAATTTCCGGCATTAACCGTTCTGTTAAGAACCATAGATTCGTGAGTATCAAATTTCCTATATTGATTTCGAAACATCATTCTATCGTTTAAAATATCTAATCTTTGTGTAGTTCCGAGTTGTTGAACGTTACTTACAGTTAGACCTGACTCATCTGTAGCAAAATTTGAATTAAAAGGGGCGCAATCTATTGAACTTATCAATGAAAAAGTTGAGTTAGAAATATTTATCCAGTCTGCATGAAATGCATACACAACAATTTTATCATCAGTCCAATAAGTATCATCATCTTCATCATATACAAAGTAATTTGGAGTACCCGATTCCGGGAAAACACCATCGCAATCGGAAGGCAATAAAGACATAGTATTTGTATTTGCAGAATTCTCAAATAAAATCATTCTGGCTGCAGCTCCAATAAGCATTTTATCTCTTTCAAAAACACAAGCATACGTTCCGTTGAAATTTCCTTCTGCAACAGTAAATCTGTTTGCCGACATATAATAGCCGTCAGGCCAAATACCGAATTTAGGATAATCCGGCATATCTGTAAATTGATAAGCATATCTGTAATATGAACCAAGCGGATCGGGAGATGTTGAAACAGCAACAAGTTCCCATTGAGTTTCGTTTGATGAACTAACCGCAAACTGAGTAACTAACCACCTGTCAGCTTCTTGATCGTATAATACGATTGGATCTCCGTCATTTGTTCCGGTCCAAGGACCGTCAAAGCCATCCCAAAACACAGATGAAACCGTAGGCTCCATCAAGGTATTACCTGCTTTATCGAAAATTTGAGTAACATTATTTACCATTTGCACATAGTGATTTAACCCAACATCTCCTGTTGGGTCAGGAGGAACAACTAAATATGGATTATCGCTATTTGATGCACCATCTATAATAAGCTCAGGATCATCCACTAACACATCTGAATTGCTCATTTGTAAAGCTGATTCTTTTGAATGTATCTCAAACGGATTATATGGTAAAGTTCTAAAATAATTTTTTACAATACCGCTTTTCCAAGCTTTATAATCATTGCTTTTTAATGGTTTCATCTCGCTCAAAGGTTTTGAGATGTCGTGATAAACCGCATTTTTAATAATCGGTTTTGTAGTGTTACTTACGTTGCTTTTATTTGCATTATCTTTTATGTTTTTTTTATAATTGTTTTGAGCACTTATAAAATTTACTATAAAAAATGACAACATAATTAGTAAATATTTTTTCATTTAAAATAAAATTTAGCCAAAATTAGTTAAAGTCTTCCCTTACTTTTTCTAATTTTGTGGTTATTAATAGATTTTATTATAGGGAAGTTTTTTATATTAAACTTTAGATGTTAAACTTAAACAATAGTTGCAATATAAATTAAAAGTTTTCACATATTTATAAAATATTTGATAAAATGACATTTAAAAATTTAAAAAAAATCGCAATTGTAACAGGTGCAAGTAAAGGAATAGGTTTAGCAATTTGCAAAAAGCTCGTATCTGAAAGTATTGATATTATTATGATTGCTCGTGAAATCGAAAATTTAAAAATAGCAAACGAAGAAATTGGAGGAAATAATTTTTTAATTTCTGCAGATTTAAGTTTACAGGAAGATATTAAAAAAGTTGTAAAAATTATTTCTGAAAAGTATAATAAAATAGATATTCTTGTAAATAATATCGGAACAAATATTAGAAAAGAAACAGAATTTGCAGATGACGACGATTTCAATAAAATAATCAACACAAATTTAGCTTCAGGATATCATTTAAGCAAACAAATTTTACCTCTTTTAAAAAAATCGGAACAAGGAAATATTGTATTTTTAAGCTCGGTTGCAGGACTTACTCATCTCAGAACCGGAGCAATTTATGCAATGACAAAAGCCGCAATAAATCAACTTACAAAAAATTTGGCTGTTGAGTGGGCAAAATATAATATTAGAGTAAATGCGGTAGCTCCTTGGTATATTGAAACTCCGCTTGCAAAACAAGTTTTAAAAGATGAAAAATACTTTAATGAAGTTTTATCAAGAACTCCGTTAAACAGAATAGGAAAACCTGAAGAAGTTGCCTCAACTGTTTCGTTTTTATGCAGCAACGGCGCTGGTTACATCACAGGTCAAACTATTGCTGTTGACGGCGGTTTTTCGGTTTTCGGGTTTTAGAATAAATTAGTTTTGTTTTTAAAAGTCCCTTTGTAGAGCAAAATAAATATGAATTTTAAAATTTTAGCTTGGATTTTTGGAAAATTCATATAATTTTTGGATTGGAAAATCGGAAATTCTTACTTATTTTTGGATTGGTTTTTTGGAAATTATATGTATTTTTGCATTGGATTTTTGTAAAATAATTTATAAATTCAAAAAACATGTATCTAAAAAGACTAATTGACAGCGAATTAAGCAATTGGAAAAACGATAAGTTTTGTAAACCTCTATTGGTTCGCGGAGCCAGACAAGTCGGAAAAACAGAAACTATCAGAAATCTTGGTAATCAGTTTGAATATTTTATTGAAATAAACTTTGAATCAAATAAAACTATACATACGCTTTTCACCGGAAATCTTTCCGCAGCCGAAATATCCGAGAATATTTCAGCAATATACAAAACACCTGTTATTTCGGGAAAAACATTAATCTTTTTTGATGAAATACAAACTTGTATTCCTGCAATACAATCTTTACGCTTTTTTTACGAACAAACGCCGGATTTACATATTATTTCTGCAGGTTCATTACTCGAATTCACAATTTCAGAAATACCTTCTTTTGGAGTTGGTCGTATTCGTTCTCTTTTTATGTATCCTTTTTCTTTCGATGAATTTTTGTCTGCTTTAAATGAAACAGGTATTATAGAAATGAAGAAAAAGTCCGGAATTAAAAATACTTTAAATGAAGCAATTCACAACAAACTTTTAAAATATCTTCGCAAATTTTTAATAATTGGCGGAATGCCTGAAGTTGTATCTAATTACATACATACCAATGACTTAAATAAATGTTTTTTAATTCTTAACGACTTAAAAAACTCATATTTCGATGATTTTGCAAAATACAAGAAAATTGTTCCCGTTAACAGAATAGCCGATGTATTTAACTCAGTTGTAATGCAATCGGGAGGAAAATTTGTTTACAGTAAAATACAAAACGGAGATAATCATAAGCAAATTAAAGAAGCATTAGAATTATTAATACTTGCAGGAATTGTAATTCCTGTAGTTCATACATCTGCAAACGGTTTACCGCTTGGAGCTGAAGTTGATAATAAAAAGCGTAAAATGTTAGTTCTTGACACAGGACTATTTTTAAATATTTTAAACTTAAATATTAGTGAAATTATTCTTGCCGAAGATTTCACAATTATAAATAAAGGAAGTTTAACGGAAATGTTTGTAGGATTGGAACTAATGAAATATAATTCTCCATATCAAAAAAACAATTTGTATTATTGGCACCGAGAAGCAAAAAATAGCAATGCCGAAATTGATTATTTGTTATCAAATAACAATAAAATTATACCAATAGAAATAAAATCGGGAACTAAAGGCTCAATGAAAAGCATGAATATTTTTTTAGAATCCAAAAATATAGAAAAAGGCATTAGAATTTCAAGCGAATCATTTTCTGCATTCGGAAAAACAGAAGTTTTACCACTATATGCAATTAGCAATTTGTTTTAAAAATAACACTTTTATAATAAAAATATTGAATTAATCGGCTTTTCCGGAATACATACAATTCTTTATTGGCTGTTGGCTATTGGAAAAATAAGTTGTTTTTATAACATAATGTCATTTCTATGAGAATTATAATTGATAAATAAATTTATAACTTATGGATTATTATCTTTTACAAAGTTTAAAACTTTGTCAATGATAACTTTTTCGACATTCTCATTAAGACATTAGTAGAATAATATAAATTACAAATCTTATTTAAAAATTTAATTCTTAAACAAAAATTAATCTTATCCAATTCAATGAATATAGGGTTAAGGTTTACTTAAATAAAACTGATATTTTTTTGTTCCACTCACATTTGCCCAAGTTCCTTTAACAACTTTACTGTCAGTAAAATAATCCTTAGTAGCAAAATATCCTGTTTCGTGTCCATTGTTATATTCATAAATATAATATGTTGGATATTCATCTGCTCCACCCTGTCCCATTGCATCGAATTCTCCTTCTAATTTAATATTTTGCTTTACACTGTTATAATAATAATATCCACTCCATTTTATTCCGGTTTCATACCCTTCTGAACTTACAATATCTGTAGCTTTAATAAATAATGTAATAGGAAATGTTCCTATTTTTCCTGAGTAAGTGCTATAACTCTGTGCAAAACTATTAATAAATAAAAAAGCAAGAATTACAAAAAGAACTAATTTTTTCATAATCATAAATTTAAATTGATAATAATAATCAAATATAGCAATTAGTAATCTTAAATCAAAAAAATCGGCACACAAAATATCTTGCATTTACAATACAAGATATTTTGTATTTAGAATACAAAGTTTTATTATTGAAGGAAATTTTCAAAAAATCCTTTATTCCACAGGTCTTACCAGTGCGCCCCATTGTTTATCTACCTGAAAATTATGTTTCAAATAATAATTCCCGAAAAGGAAATGAGCTTTTACTGATTTTACGCCCATTGTAGCCATTCTGGTAAAAAAATCTTCAATCATTTCAGAGCCAATTCCTCTGCCGTGTAATGTTGAGTTTATAACCATTCCGTCCAATAAAACTACTTCTTCTTCAAGCAATTTATAGCAAAGTCCGCCAATTAGCTGATTTTTAGAATCGCTAAGAATAAAATGTTTATCGCTGCTTGAGATTTCTTTCGGATAATTTTCTTTGAAAAACAAATTATAAAGTGCACCTACTTCAGATGCCGAAATTGGTTGGCGGAAATTATATGTTACATTATTTTTATCTTTTAATTCAGAATTAATAATAACTTCATCATATTGTTTATTCACAATTCTAAGAATATCAAGCTTTTGTTCTTCTTTAATATTCGGAAAAACCATTCTGCTGAAAATTGCTTTATCGTCGTCGGTTTTCAAAGCAGATTGCAAATCGGAAAGCTCAATTAAATGAATTGGAGGAATATTTGTATCTTCTTCCATTTTTTGGAGAAATTTATCAAAACATTCTTTTATTTCGATATCTGCCTGAACAAAATATGTGTATCTGTAAAGATTATATCTAACAATAATCGGGAATCTGTGTAAATGATAAAGTTCAATTAATTCAGAAATTGTTTGTTCTTTAGCTCCTGATTTTGCTGTGGGATTCATATTTTCCCAATCCAAATATTGTTCGGAAGCATTATAAACCGAAATTGGATAATAATAATGATTTTTTCTGTTTTGGATATAAAGCTCAAGCCTTTCGATAACACAAATTCCGTCGGCATTTTCGATATTTTTTTTCTCTAAATCCAATTTCATTTGAATAAATAATTGCATTGCTTCTGTTTCGCCCAAAGCTTCAACAAACGAATCGAAAACCCAGTCGATATTCAAGTGTTTTTTTGTCCAAGGATACAAAGCTGCTGTTTTACTGTAGAAATTATTTATCATTGGTTCGAGCAACGAAAGAGTATTTTCATATTTTTTGAATCCCGAAAGTGTTAAAATAGCTGCATATTCTCTAAAATCCATTTCCGGAACAACAGAATTATTTGGAGAAATTGAACCCGGAATTATAAAATATCCCGAACTTTTCCAAGCTTTTATTATTGCGGTAAATGCCTTTATAAATTTTTTCCTCCAAGCTTTTGATCTGTTCACATAAGATATTGATTTGTGAATTTCTGAATATTCCCGAATTTTATCCCACAATGTTAAACCGCCGATATATTGAGTTGTAAGAATTCCGAGTTCATCATCGCTACAACCCAAAACCGGTAAAACATATTCGCCGTAAGGATGTCCGCTAATTGCTGCGTGCCAAAATACTGTTTCGGGATTTGCTTTTTTTATGTTGTTATCGCTTTTCACCAAATGAATATCGTAATGTTTTCCGGTTGTTGTATTTATACTCACTCGATAATGCATAAATTCTTTATAGGCAAGCATTTTTACAATCCACAAGCCTTTATCCTTAATTTCTTCAAAAGAAAAATCTTCGTCGTTAAAAATTAATCGAATAGATTTATAAAGGAAATAAGTTTTATAAAAAATTCGTAAAAGTTCTTCCTGATCTTTTTTTGGAATAACACTTTCAAAAACTATTTTCTTTTCCCAATCTTTTTTAGAAAACAATTTTATTTCAACCGCTAATTTAGAATCGTAAATAGTTTCTAATTGATAAATATGTTTTCCGGCAAATTCCGCCAATATCGGGTCGGCTTTTAATAAAGCCCAACTTGCAAGTTCTGAACGAATTGCTGAATAATAATTCAAATGTCGGCTTGCAAAATTGAATATCAATTTTATTAAACTTTCAAACTGAACTCTTGTTGCTTCATCAACAGGCCAATCGAATTGGTTTCTGTAGGCATACATTCTTCTACGCAAAGCATCTAAATGTTTGCTGCCTAAATTACTTTCGGCAATAATATTTATGGAATCTTCATTTAAAAAAGATAAACCGGATTTTATGAAAGCCGGAAACGATTTGCTGAAATCCGGATTCGGGTCTTTGAGCAACAAAGTTCTGTAGGCTAAAACTCGTATATTTTCATCGTTGTGATATGCAAGAGCTTCGAGCCTTTTTCTAACAGTATCGGCAATTCTCTTATCTAATTGCGAGAACATTTCGCCGAGTTTAATTATTTTTTCTGAAGCATTTTCAAAATCGGTATATAATATTTCACAAATTAGTTTATTAATTAAATTTATTTGAACATCTCTGCTGCCTTTTATAGATATTTTTTCTATTTCGGATTTTGAAATTTTTTGATAATTATCTATAAAAACTCTGTCGTTTACAGATTTAAGAGGCAAATCCCAACCTTCTTTTACAGGACAAAATTGAATAAGTTCCGGATTTCCGAGCCAAATTTTTGGTTGTCGAGCCATAAGCCCGAGATTAATAAATTTAAAATCAATATAATATCTTAAGTTTCCTATTAAAATAATATTTTCTTCTATCTTTTTAATTTGAAGTTCTTTTTTATTTCTGATATTTAACAAACCTTTTTCTGTTGAAATAATGTCATTTTCCAATATACCCAAATCTCTGAAAAACCAAACAGGAATGGATATTTCGGTGTCTTCTACAAATAATTGCACAGTATCCGAGGCATAAAGTTTTTTTATTAGTGTTTCAAAATTTTGTTCAATAATTTTTCTGTTGAACGAACCTTTTGGTGTTAACTCTCCTTTTTCGGAACTGAAATCTCTGTCGAGAACACTAAAATTTACAACTCTCTCATAAGGAGCAACTTCTTTATTTGCAGCCATTACAATTTGATGAAAATATTCATCGCGATTAACTTTATCGTCATTGTCAATAATCAAATCGGAATAATTAGGTATTATGAGCAAAACATTGTAAGGACGAGCATCTCCGACTAAAAAAGTTTCTTTAATTCCGGGAACATGAGAAAATTTTTGTTCAACAGTTCTTGGTGCAACTGTTTGTCCTTTATTGTTTTTATAAATATCTTTTACTCTGTCAATAATTTCGTGAAAACCGTTTTCGTCGACATTAAAAACATCGCCGGTTGAAAGCCAATAATCTGATACGTTGTTTTTAGGAAAATCAATAATTTGTCCCGGTCCGGCATCTTCCAAATATCTTGCAAGATAATGCCCGCTAAGTTCCAATTCGCCTGTTTCTTTTGTTCGTGTTTTAATTCCGGGCAAAGCTTTTCCGGTTGAATTATCAATATAAATTTCGGGCGGAGTCATTGTAATTCCTCCTGTTGCTTCTGTCATTCCAAAACCGCTGCAAAGTGAAACGCCGTTTTCGTGAAAATGTCTGAAAACTTTTGGAGGTAAATAACCTGCTGCCGACAAACCCCATTTTAAACGCGTTCCGACAATACTTCTAACTGTGTTTGCTTTTAAATCTTCATCAACAATATTTTCTGTTTCTTCAATACATTTTTCATATAATTCCAACCAACGAAGCGGAATACTAATAAATACTGATGGATTTACCATTGGAAAAAGTGCAAGCAAACTTTCTTTAGAAGTATCGCCGGCCATTGTGTATGTTCCGCTCCAGAAAATACTTCCCATTAATTCTAAATATCTTCCAAAAGTGTGAAAAAGTGGAAGATAGCATAAAAAAACTTCATTTTCGCCAATTTCGGGAACAGCTGCAGCTCTTGCAAAACGTTTTGAAACCAAATTATAAATGGAAAAAGAAACACCTTTTGGCATTCCTGTGCTTCCGGAAGTAAACATTGTTGTAGCAACTTCGTTTATCGGTTTTCTTTTTCTTTTTTCAAGAATTGAATTAACTTGTTCGTTTGATAATTTTTTGCATTCGGTATTCAAATAATGTGAATTTTTTTCGTCGGAATATTCGCGAATTGTAGTGAAAATCTTCAACTTTCCGGAAAGAGAATCATTAATTTCTTCAATCTTTTTAATCCTTTCTTTTGAATCGCAAATAACAATATTTATGTCAAGATTTTTGAATATTTCGGTTAAAACATCTTTATCAAAATGAATACTTAAAGGTGTGTCAAAAATATCGAACATTAAACAAGCAAGGTCGCAAGATGCAGATTCTACGCTGTTTTGAGTGAATATTGCAACTCTCGGTTCATCATTTTCTATTGTATGAAAAACCGCTGCAATTTCTTTAATATGATGATATACTTGAACATAAGTCCAGTTAATAATATTTGCACCGTATCTGTCTTGAAATAAAGTTTTAGTAGGATGCTCGGCAACTCTTTGTTCCATTAAATCTTTAAGAGAAAAGTTTGTTTGTTGAATAATTTCAAAAATACTTTCTGCCCAACGATTTCGGACCGAATAATCGCCCAACGATTTTAGAAATGAAGGTTTTCGGCTAAAATCAAGATATTCGAATAAAATTTGATTATCAAAATCTTTTAAATTGAAATTTTTAATTTGATTTTCAATAAATTCCAAAATTTTTAAATCCGATAATTTACTGTTTCCCGAATTTCGATTATCAATTAAATTTCTAAGTTTATTTTGCATAATTCCATTTTTATTTATTCTTAAAACGCAAAGGAAAGATAATAAAAATATAACTAAAAAAATTGAAACCTGACAATTTATTTATTCAATAAAAAAAATCATTCTAAAAATATCAGTATAAATCTTTTAAATGACAATCCGCATAGTTACCTATTTTTTTATTTCACTTAAAAATGTTTTAAATTAAAACTAATATATCAATTAAATGTATGAAACAAACTCTTCCTTAAAAAGCATATCCGTCAGTTTAAGGATTGCTTTTTATAATCACGAAGTGATTAAATATGAATAGCAGTAGGTGAAACCTACGGAAAATAGCGAGAGTAAGCAACAACCGTGAAGCGGTTGAACAATTCCTGCTAATTTATATTCAACCACGTTGTGGTTGGTTTCTACTCTGCTTATCTTACCCCGAGTTTCACACGGGGCTATTAACATTTAAGTCCTTCGGACTTATTCATAACTTATTTATTTACAACAAAATAAATGTTATTTGAGTTTATTCAATTTCCTTAACTTGACGACTATTCCTTAAAAAGCCGGAATTGTGACAGAACATTAAAACATATATTATTTTAATTGGGTTATTTTAAGGATAATCATTATCTTTTAATATAAAAAAAGTGTTTAAAAGAATCTTTATATTTATAAAATAAAAACCCGGCAAATTCTTTGTAAGATATTATATATAATTTTTGCATTTTAAATCAGGAACTTATAATAACAAATTATATAAACAGATGAAAAACAAAATCTCCTTCGCAGCAAAATTACGTTACAAATTCGATAATACTCTTTCTAAAGGAATAGTGGCTCTAATTTCTTGGTTGGCACTAATCACTTTATTAATGATTATTTTGAGTGCGGTAATTTTTGTTTGGATAAATTTTAAAGATACAAGCGAAACAGGTGAGCTCGGATTTTGGGAAGCTCTTTGGGGAAGCATTTTAATTACTCTCGGACAAGGACTTATTGAAGGAGATACATGGTTTTTTAGAGTTATTGAACTTATTGTGTTAATTGGCGGAATATTTGTTGCAAGCACATTAATAGGTATTTTAACAACCGGATTGGAAGAGAAATTGGAAGATATGAGAAAAGGACATTCTTTTGTAATTGAAAAAGACCATACTCTTATTTTGGGTTGGTCGACAAAAATTTTTACAATAATTTCTGAACTTGTTGATGCAAACAAAAACCATAAAGATGCCAAAATTGTTATTATGGCCGATATGGATAAAGTTGAAATGGAAGATGAAATAAGAGCAAGAATTCCGGATACAAAAACTACAAGAATAATTTGCAGAACAGGAAACCCGATTGATTTGGTAGATTTAGAAATAGGAAATTTTAATGATGCAAAATCAATAATAATTTTGTCGGCAGATACCGAACATCCTGATACTTATGTTTTAAAATCTGTTTTAGCTTTAACAAATAATCCAAACAGGAAAAAAGAAGCTTTTCATATAGTAGCAGAAATTAAAGACAAAGAAAATATGGAAGCTGCAATGTTAGTAGGAAACAATGAAACGGTTTTTGTTCAAACTGTTGAGCTTATTGCTCGCGTTGCAACGCAAACTTGTCGTCAGTCGGGGCTAAGTATTATTTATACAGGACTTTTGGAATTTACAGGCGACGATATTTATTTTAAAAATGAAGAACAATTAGCAGGAAAAAAATATCAAGATATTCTATATTATTTTGAAAAATCGTCTGTAATAGGAATAATGAAAGGAGATAAAATATTTTTAAATCCAACAAATGAAACCATTTTTGAAACAGGAGATAAAATTATTTGTATTTCAAAAGACGATGATACAATAATTTATGCACCTCAAGAAGATTATAAAATAACAAAATCTGCCGTTGTCGACAAAACTGTTGCCGAACAAAAACCTGAAAGAAATATTATTTTGGGTTGGAATGCAAAAGGCTTTTCTATAGTTCAAATGCTCGACGGTTATGTTTTTCCGGGCTCGGACACGAAAATTGTTTCGGAAATTGATATAAGTGAAGGAATTGAAGAAATAAAATCGACAATAAAAAATCAAAATATCTCATATTCAATAGGAGATATTACAAAAAGAAACACATTAAATTCAGAAAATATTCAATCATACAACAATGTAATAATACTCGGAAACGACAATATTGAAACCCAAGAAGCTGATGCAAAAACACTTATTGCATTATTACATATAAGAAATATGGTGAGTGAAAGTTCAAAGAATTTTAATATTGTGAGTGAAATGTATGACATAAAAAACAGAGAACTTGCCGAAATTACAAATGCCGACGATTTTATTATAAGCGACAGAATTATTAGTTTGATGATTTCACAACTTTCGGAAAACAAAGATTTTCAGAAAGTATTTGACATTCTTTTTGACGAAGAAGGTTGCGAAATATATTTAAAACCTGCAAAAAATTATATCACTACAAATGTTGCGGTAAATTATTACACGGTTCTTGAATCTGCTGCTTTGAAAAATGAAACACCAATCGGATACAGAATAAACAGTTTATCTAAAGATTCCGAGAATCATTACGGAATAGTGGTAAATCCGCATAAAAACAAAATAATAACTTTTTCCGATGAAGATAAAATAATTGTAATTTCAGATAAATAATTAAAAAAACTAAACAATTATATCAGAGTTTTGGTGTATTCAATAATTTCATTGAAAAAACTATTAAACTCAATTTTAAAATCATCATAATAATTTTTCAAAACATTAATTGCAAAATCTGTTTCGGCAGGCAAACTCGAATATTTTGACGTTATTTCAAGTGCATTTCTTATTCCTTCAATATTTTTGTATGAATACAAACGATTGCTTGCTATAAGATTAGGAAGAAATTTTTGTATTCTTTGAGGCAAAAGAGAATAATTTTCGAGAAAAATTTTATAAGATTTCAAACAATAATTTTGAAGTGAAATTTCGGAATAATTTTGCCATTGAGACGCCAAAAAATGATCGTAAAAAATATCAATAATAATTCCTGAATATTTTCCGTATTTTACTTTCAATCTCGAAGCACTTTGTTTAACAATTTCGTGCGAATCGGTAAAATAATCAATTTTTCGGTGCATAATAATTCCTGTCTGAATTTGTTCGGGAAACAATTTATACTTATTTCCTTTCACTTTATCGGCAATAAAATTTCCAAACATAATTTCATCGGAATTGCCCGAAAGATAAAGGTGAGCCAAATAATTCATGAAAAATTTATTAAATTTGAGGAATAAAATTTCCGACTGCAAAATTATTTTTTATTTTTAAAAAACTAATATCAATAATAAAAAACAAATTTATTTTCAATATAAAACCAAAAAAAATGAAACATATAATTATTTCAATATTGTTTTTACTGAATGTAATTGCCGTATTTTCTCAAACAAACTCATTATTTACAGTTGCCGAAAAAACGGAATTCAAATCTACGTCAACACATGAAGATGTAATGATTTTTATTGAAGGATTAAAAAAAATATCGAACAAAATAAAAGTCGAAACAATTGCAACTACTTTTGAAGGAAGAGAAATTCCGCTTTTGATAATTGCCGATCCTATACCAAAATCGGCAAACGAATTTAAAAAAGATAAACGAGTTGTAGTTTATATTCAAGCAAATATTCATGCAGGCGAAGTTGAAGGAAAAGAAGCAACCTTAATGTTTGCAAGAGATTTATTGCTAAATCCTGATAAAAAAATATTCGATAATGTAATTCTGCTGATTTGTCCGATTTTTAATGCCGACGGAAACGACCGAATAAGCAAAGAAAACCGAACAAACCAAAACGGACCCGAAAACGGAGTGGGAATTCGTTCAAACGCAATGTTTCTGGACTTAAACAGAGACGCAATAAAACTTGAATCGGAAGAAGTTAGCGGATTATTGCAAAATGTTATAAATAAATACGATCCTTCGGTAATGATGGATTGCCACACAACAAACGGCTCGTTTCACAAAGAACCTGTAACATTTACTTGGATGATGAATCCAAACGGCGACAGAACTCTTATAAATTATATGCGAGATAAAATGATGCCCGAAATGACATCAATTCTAACAAATAAATATAAAACACTAAATTGTTTTTACGGAGAATTTGTAAATCGCGAATCCATTGATTCCGGTTGGATTTCTTATGCTTCCGAACCAAGATATCTTACAAATTACATTGGAGTTCGTAACAGATTATCAATTCTTAATGAAAATTATGTTTATGCCGATTTTAAAACAAGAGTTTACGGCTGTTATAATCTAATAAAATCGCTTGTTGATTATTCTTCCGAAAATTCTTCGGAAATTAAAAAACTTATTTACGATTCGGATTTTAAGATGAATAACCGACAAACGGAAATTGCGGATTCAGATTCATTTGCAATAAAATATCAAGTTTACCCAACACCAAATAAAATTACAATACAAGCTTTTGAAGCAGATACAATTCCGGGAGCAAAAGGATATTTCAGATATAAACAAAGCAACCGTCAAAGAACAGTTACTGTTCCGTATTTGGCCGATTATTTTGCTACAAAAAGTATAAAAATGCCTTACGCCTATTTAATAACAATTCCGGACCCAAAAGTTTTGGAAAATCTTAAAAAACACGGAATACAAATTGAATATTTAATTGAAGCCGAGAAGCTTGAAACAGAACATTTTATAATTGAAGATTTGCATTCGGAACAAAGATTAAATCAAGGACATTATACAAACATTGTGAAAGGAAAAACTATTACCGAAACATTAGATTTCAAAAAAGGAACAATAATGATAAAAACCGCACAACCATTAGGAAATTTGGCTGCTTATCTTTTAGAACCGGAATCGGACGACGGATATTTAGTTTGGAATTTTTTCGATAAATATCTTGTTCCGCAGTGGAGTTCAAATTATTATCCGTATCCGGTTTACAGGATTATGAAAAAATTTTAGAAAAAAATATTATGCCTGATAAAAAACCAATAAAAAAACATCAACCCAAAGGTCTCGAAATTATTTACGAAGATTTGGATATAATTGTTGTGAATAAAGCAAGCGGTTTGCTTACAGTAAGTACAGACCGCGAAAAAGAAAAAACAGCTTTTTTTCTGCTCAATGATTATGTCAGAAAAGGAAACGCAAAATCACGAAACAGGGTTTTCATTGTTCATCGGCTCGACAGAGATACTTCGGGAATTCTTGTTTTTGCCAAAAACGAAAAAGCAAAAAACTATTTGCAAGATAATTGGAGCGATTTTTCAAAAATATATCATGCAGTTGTTTTAGGAAAATTGAAAGAAAAAGAAGGAATCATAGAAACATATTTAACCGAAAACAGTGCTTTCAGAGTATATTCGACGAACGACACCGTGAAAGGAAAATTAGCAAAAACCGGTTTCAAAGTACTAAAAGAATCGGAAAATTTTAGTTTGTTGGAAATAACACTTTTTACGGGAAGAAAGCATCAAATACGTGTTCATTTTTCTGAAAAAGGACATCCTGTTGCAGGCGATAAAATATACGGAATTTCCGATAAAGGAACAAACAAAATTGCACTTCATTCGGCATCGTTGACAATATCGCATCCTTTTTCAAAAGAAAAAATGACTTTTGAAACAGAAACTCCTGATTATTTTAAAACTTTTTTCAGAAAATAAAATTTCTATTAAATAAAAAACGATTTTGAATAAATTTTTCAACCTTCTATTTAACTAATAATAAAGCATTTAAAAAATATTTTAAAAATATTTACATTGTAACTAAGTTTTTAGTTGTATAATTAAAAACTTAGTTGTAGCTTTGTATAAAATAAACAATAAAAAAATGATGAAGCAATTAACAAAAAGCGAAGAACAAATAATGCAAATTTTGTGGGAAGAAGAAAAAGGATTTGTGAAAGATATAGTTACAAAATTTGAAAATCCGCAACCCGCATATAATACAGTATCAACAATAATAAGAATACTCGAAAAAAAAGAATTTGTATCACATAAAGCTTATGGAAAAACACATGAATATTTTCCAATAATAAGTAAAGACGAATACAGTAAACTGTTTTTAAAACAATATGTTAACGACTATTTTAATAATTCATTCAAAAAGCTTGTTTCATTTTTCTCGAAAGAAGAAAATCTGAGTATTGAAGAACTGGAAAACATAAAAAAAATTGCAGAAGAATTAATAGAAGAAAAACAAAAAAAAGAATAAAACAATGCGAGAATTTATAATACATATAATACAGAGCAGTTTGATATTAACAGTATTTATAATATTTTATGAACTGTTTTTGAGAAACGAACGTGCATTTTTAAAAAACAGAATCTATCTGATTTCAACATTAATATTATCAATCGTAATACCGCTTTTTTCATTTAATTTAACTGTTTTACCCGTCAATATCAGACCGATAACAATATTAGATCAAATAATAATTTCGCCTTCGGAAAACAAACCCGAACAATTAGAACTTTTTCAATTATCGAATATAATATTATACATATACCGGATAATTACAACATTAATATTTTTAAATATTTTAAAAGGATTTGTTCAACTCTATTTTATTTACAGAAAATCAGCAAAAGAACAATACAAAAATTACACAATAGTTTACATTGAAAAGAAAATATCTCCATTTTCAATATTCAATATAATATTTTTAAACAGAACAAATTTAAGTTCCACAGAAATAAATACAATAATTGAACACGAAAAAATTCATGCAAAACAAAAACATTCAACAGATATACTAATTTCTGAAGTAATTCTCATTTTAATGTGGTTTAATCCTGCAATATACTATTATAAAAAATTGTTACGCGAAAACCACGAGTATTTAGTAGATAACAGGCTTATTATGAAAGAAAAAGACATATCAGAATATATAAACCTCATTGTGAAGCAAGCTGAAAGGGCCCATTTCGGATTTGCAAATCAATTTAATAATTCTTTAACAATAAAACGATTAATTATGATGAAAAATTATGGTAAAAAAACGTATGCCTCATATAAATTTTGGTTGGTAATTCCTTTGATAATTGGAGTATTTTCTGTTTTTTCGTGCAAAAATAAAGATGTTACAAAAGAAATTGAAAAAACAGTAATAATTTCTTCTGATAAGGACAGCACTATAAACAAAGAAGAAATGGATGGACCAAAATTTCCGGGAGGCGAATCTGCAATGTTGACATATATTGCAACAAATGTGAAATATCCCGAAAATGCAAGGAAAAACGGTTTACAAGACAAAGTTTTTGTTCAATTTAATGTAAGTAAAGAAGGCAAATTAAGCGACTTTAAAATAAAACAAGGAAAATACGAAGAGCTTAATAATGAAGCAATAAGAGTTATAAAAAGTATGCCCGATTGGGAACCTTCAAAATTAGACGGTAAGGAACAAAAATTTGAATATGTATTTCCAATTTGGTTTAAATTAGAAGATGAAAAAAAGGAAAAATAAAATCATTTTTTTTGCATAAGCAAGAGTAGTATAAAAACTTTAATGTATTTCAGAATTTAAAACAAAAGTTGCATTCTTTAGTGAGTGCAACTTTTTAAATATCTAAAATTTTATGAAAAAGAAAAAAATTAATTTCCAATTTTTATTCCTCTTCATAAATTTCAGAATTTTCAACAAGCCAATTGTCAATAAATTTAGTGAGGTCAATTGCAGGTAAAATATATCTGCCAAAAAAACCGCTTGTTGTATTATTTGCCAAATGGGTTCGTGCTAAACCGAGAGCCATCGGAAAAGCTGAAAATAAAATATATTGAGTGAGTATTTCTTTCTCTAATTTCTCCATGTCTTTAAGCTCAAAATTTGCTATTAATGACACTTGAAAGTTATAACCGGAAATTGTTTCCTCAGAAATATTATCAACATCTACTTTTAAAATAAAGCTTTTATTGTCCTTTGCTTCCAATACTTTCAACTCTACATTATAAGTTCTGTTGTTTAGATTTTTCCTTACATTGCTGACTGAATCTTCCTTTAAACGAACAGTTTTAAATGCAGATTCGATAATGTTATATCTTAATAATCTTAAATCTGATAAATCGGTATTCATTATGCAATTCTTATTTTATGTTCACTGTAATTAGGTGTAAGTTTAAGAGGTTTATTAAAATCATTTTCATTTATCGGTTCCCTTCTTCTTTTGGGTTGTGATTTGAATAAATCCAAAAAATCGTTTCGAGTAAAACAGTTAGACATCGGTTTGGTAACATCTTTTTTTATTTGAATACCGAATTTATATCCGAAAACATGCTGAAATTTGGCAACAGTCTCCAAATTCAAAGTTTTATTTCCTCTAAACAATTGTGTTATATAACTTGCTGAAGTTCCAATTCTTTCGGCAAGTTGTTTTTTATTAACATTTTGAATTTCCATGAGTTTTTCAACTTCGCTCATAAAACGCATCTGAATCATTGTTTTTTCCATTTCAAGATTAAACTCTTCATGATGCTTATTCAAAAGTTCTATTTGCTCGTGAATTTTAGATGTCATATTCATATTTAGATATTTCGGTTTTTATTTTTTCAATTACTTTTTTTGGGATTTTTTGTGTTTTCTTACCTGTTAGTAATTCAATCATAATAATATATCTCTTTTTAACAGTTCTAATTTCCTTGCAATATATTCTGTCATTTCGCCCGTTTCGGGTAAATCTCATTTCAAATATATTATCCTGAACTTTTAGATATAAATCGGAGTTTCTAAGGTTTTCAATTAATATTCCTGTTATTATATTAAATTCAATTAAAACAGTTTCATTAAAAATATAAAGAAGAATTTCTTCAATCGCCTTAGAATCAACGCATATTATTGTTGTTTCGTGAATGTTTTGTTTTATTTTAAAAAATTCTCTCTTCACAAAGTTAACTTATAGGTTAAATATACCAAATTTTTTTTATATATGAATATTATTTTTGATTAGGTTTCAAAAAAATAAAAATTTTCAGAATAAACTATTTGCATATTCCTAATTATTCGTAAAGATAAAAAATTAGTAGAAAAAAAAGAAAATGAACAATATATTGATTAAAAAAAGGATAAAATTAAGGGTATTACCCAATTACAAAATCGAATAATAAAAAAAAGATTGAAGAAAACTTTTGCATTCCTTCAATCATTCAAAATTATTTTTTTTAGAATAAATTATACTATTTTTTAAACGCTTCCATCGGATTTTTAACGGAATGTGAAAGTCCTCCGGCCATCATATCATCAAATGTTGTTGGAACATCGTAAGCATCTGTTCTTTGTTTCCAAGTTAAATGTTCTTTTCCGTCGTCTTTTCTAATCATGGAAATACAATTTTCAACCGGACAAACTAATGAACATAAATTGCAACCAACGCAATTTTCTTCGTTAATTTTTGGTGTTCTGATGCTTTTATCCGGATTCAAATCAATTGCTTGATGTGCTCCGTCTTCGCAAGCTGCATAACACAACTGACATCCGATACATTTATCTTCGTCGATTGATGCTTTCACACTATATTTTAAATTTAATTCTTCCCAAGGTTTTACATTTGTGAGAGCTTTTCCCACAAATTGGTCTATTGTGGCAAACCCGTGAGAATCCATATATTGTTCAAGTCCTGCAATCATATCTCTAATTATTCCGAAACCATAATGCATTACCGCAGTGCAAACTTGCAATGAAGACGCTCCCAACAGCAAGAATTCAACAGCATCTCGCCAATTTTCTATTCCGCCAATCCCTGAAATCGGTAATTGAACCAACGGATGTTGAGCACAATTTTTCACCATATTAAGAGCAATCGGCTTTACTGCCGGACCGCAATATCCTCCATTTGAACTATGATTTTCAACAACAGGATAAGTTACAAATCTGTCAATATCAACACCAACCAAACTTTGAATTGTATTGATTAAAGAAATTGCATCTGCTCCGCCACGTCTTGCTGCTTGAGCCGGCTCTGTTATGTCAGAAATATTTGGAGTTAGTTTTACAATTACCGGAACTTTTGCAACTTCCATTACCCAGCCTGTAAGAGTTTCCATTACCGCAGGTTCTTGACCAACAGCCGAACCCATTCCTCTTTCACACATTCCGTGCGGACAACCAAAGTTTAACTCAATTCCGTCGGCTCCTGCATTTTGAACATCTTGAACAATTTGATGCCATTCTTTTTTTGATTGCACCATTAACGATGCAATAACCGCATGATTAGGAAAATGTTTTTTTACTTCTTCCATTTCACGCAAATTGTCGCTCAATCTTCTATCGGTTATAAGTTCAATATTATTAAGGCCAACCATTCTGTTTCCTCTGTGATTTATGGAGCCGTATCTGCTTGATACATTTACAACGGGAATTCCGAGAGTTTTCCAAACAGCTCCGCCCCAACCTTGATCAAACGCTTTCATTATTTGATAACCGGAATTTGTAGGTGGTCCTGAAGCCAGCCAAAAAGGATTTGGTGCTTTGATGCCTGCGAAATTTATTTCAAGATTTGCCATAGAAATTTCAATTTAAAAATTTTTAGTTTCTTTTTGATAAGAATTCATGAATACCTTTTCCGGCTATTTTTCCTTCTGCAACTGCATTTACAACTTCTGCTCCGCCGTTAACGGCATCGCCTCCGGCAAAATATTTGAGATTCGATGTTTGTCCGTTTGTTTCATTAACTGATATTCGCCCGGATTCATCAAAAGTTAAACCTTTAATATTTGTAAGCATCGAAGTTTGTTTCATTTGTCCTGTTGCTTTTATCACCAAACCGCAATTTATAATAAATTCACTTCCGGGAATATTCACAAGTTTACCGTTTATTGTTTCGGTTCTTATAAACTTTACACCTTCAACATCGGTTTCTCCGACAATTTCAATTGGAGCCACATTAAAAACACTTTCAACTCCTGAAACTTTTGCCAAATCATATTCAAACCTGTATGCTTTCATTTCAATTTCCGATCTGCGATATGCCAAAATAACCTTTTCGGAACCCAAGTGTAACGATTCTGAAGCTGCATCCATAGCTGTATTTCCACCACCAAGAACTATTACATTTTTTGCAATTGGTTTTTCAATAGGTTTTGTTTTAATTTCTTCGATAAACTCGGTAGCTCCGACACAATTTATTTTATCTTCACCTTTAATTTTAATTTCAACTGAATTTCCTAATCCAACACCAATAAAAATTGAATTATATTTAGATTCTAAATTTTCTAAATCACTTACATTTTCAATTCGTTTGTTATAAAAAATATTAAATCCAAACTGTTCTTTTAAAAATTCGACTTCCTGCAAAGCTTCTTTGTTTGTAATTTTATAGGGAGCAACACCGTGTAAAGCCAATCCTGAAGGATTATTTTTAGCTTCATAAATATCAACATTATAACCTTCTTTTCTTAATTCGCAAGCACATGAAATCCCTGAAGGACCTGCACCGATTACTGCAATGTTTTTTCCGTTATCAGCAGGAATATCAAAGATTTTTTGATGAACTTGAATAGCATTATCAGTTGCAAAATTTTGTAATCTTCCGATTTCAAGCGATTGGATATTTATTTTATTAAAAACGCAAGCTCCTTCGCAAAGAACTTCTGTAGGACAAACTTTACCGCATGTATTTCCCAAATAATTAGATTTATAAATTGTTGTTGCAGCTCCGGCTAAATTACCTGTATTTATTTGCCTGATAAACAACGGAATGTCAATGCTTGTCGGACATGCCTGAATACATGGAGCATTATAACAAAACAAACATCTTGAACTTTCGTAATATGCTTCCGAAGAATTCATCAAAGGTTTTAATTGCGGGAATTTTTTTTCATTATCCCTTAAATGATAAGGTATCTTAGCTTCATCCATAATTGAAATTTATTATTGAGAACTGATAAATGTAAAAATAAAATAGCTTCCTGAAAATTTCAAAAAACAGTTATCAACCGACTTTCTTTTAAGGAAATCGGGTTTGAAAAAAACAAATAATTGAAAAACAAAAAACTATAATTCTACAGTTTTTTTGTATGTTTCAGGTCGTCTGTCGCGGAAAAATTGCCAAACAGAACGAACTTCATTAATAAGGTCAATATCAAATTCTGCAACCAAAAGTTCATCATTGTCTTCTGATGCTTGTGCAAATATTTGTCCTCTGGGATCAACAAAATACGATGTTCCGTAGAATTTACCGATATTCCATGGTTTTTCAACGCCAACCCTATTTATGCAACCCATAAAATATCCGTTTGCTGCTGCATGTGCAGGTTGTTCTAATTTCCACAAATATTGCGAAAGTCCTGCAACTGTGGCAGAAGGATTGTAAACAATTTCGGCACCGTTAAGTCCTAATTCACGAGCTCCTTCGGGGAAATGGCGATCATAACAAATATATACACCAATTTTTGCATATTTAGTTTGAAAAACGGGATATCCGAGATTTCCCGGTTTGAAAAAGTATTTTTCGTAAAATCCGGGTGCAACTTGAGGAATATGATTTTTTCTGTATTTTCCTACAATTGTACCGTCTGCATCAATTACAACGGCAGTATTGTATAAAACTCCGGGCATTTCTTGTTCATAAATCGGGACAATAATTACCATATTATATTTTTTTGCCAATGCCTGCATTATTTCGGTTGTTTTTCCGGGAATAGTTTCGGCTGCAGTATACCAATCGCTGTTTTGCCCGGGACAAAAATACGGTCCGTTAAAAATCTCTTGTAAACAAAGAATTTGCACGCCTTTTTTTCCGGCATCTTCAATGTAAGGAATATGTTTTTGAAGCATTGCTTCTTTAATTTCTGCAATACTGCCTTCGCCTTCCGAAATCGGAACAGACATTTGAATCAAACCTGATTTAATTTTTCGTGCCATATTATTTACTGTTTTTTAAATTAATTAAAAAATATTTTTTATTGATAATTGATTATATAATATTCGTCAATTTTGATCTTTTCACAAACTTCCCGTATCCTTTGTTTATATTGACATTTCCCGAGTCTATTGCAACTTTTCCTCTTAGAATAACAGTTTCTGCTTTTCCTATAACTTCATGACCTTCATAAGCCGAATAATCGCAATGATGATGGTGTGTTGATGCTGAAAGAACATGTTTCTTTTCAGTGTCAAAAATTATAATATCTGCATCGGAACCAACAGCAATTGTTCCTTTTTGTGGAAACATACCGAATATTTTTGCTGATGAAGTAGAACTAATATCAACCATTTTATTTAGACTGATTTTTCCTTTATTCACACCTTCGGAATATAGCAATTCCATTCGGTGTTCAATACCCGGAGCTCCGTTAGGAATTTTCGTAAAGTCATTTTCGCCTTTAAGTTTATCTTTCCACATAAACGGACAATGATCTGTTGCAACTGTTTGAATAACTCCTTGATTTATAGCAGACCAAAGTGCTTTCTGATCTTTTATCTCACGAATTGGAGGACTCATTACCCATTTTGCACTTTCAAAACCCTTATCGTAAACAGAAGCATCAAGAACCAAATATTGAATACATGTTTCTACAAAAACTTTTTGATTACGCTTTTGAGCATCTCTAACTTTATTAAGTCCCTCTTCACATGTCATGTGCACAATGTATGAATTGGAACCGGTTTGATATGCCATGTCGATAAATCTTCCTGTTGCTTCGGATTCTGTGATTTCGGGTTGAGACAAATAATGATATTTTGGAGAAACATTGCCTGTTGCAATATTTTTGGCAACCAGATAATCAATAATATCGCCGTTAGTAGCGTGTACAGTAACAATTCCTCCGTATTTCTTAACTTCATTCATCAATCCAACCATTTGTCTGTCATCAATCATCAATGCTCCTTTGTAAGCCATGAAAGTTTTGAATGAAGAAATTCCTTCCTTTTCAATTAAATCTTTAATTTCAAGTTGAGTTTCGGAATTAAAATCTGTAACCGCCATGTGAAAAGCATAATCGCTGTATACATTTCCTGTTGCTCTGCCTTGCCATTCGTGCAATGCATCATAAAGAGATTTACCTTGCGATTGAATAACAAAATCAATTACAGTTGTTGTTCCTCCGTGCATTGCAGCAAGAGTTCCCGTTTCGTAATTATCGCTTGAAAAAGCTCCCATAAACGGCATTTCTAAATGAACATGCGGGTCGATTCCTCCGGGAATAACAAGCTTTCCTTTAGCTTCGATAATCTCATCTGCAGAAAAATTCAAATTCTTCCCAATTGCCGAAACGGTTTCACCTTCAATGAAAATATCTGCAAAATAATCGTCGGTAGCAGTAACAATTCTGCCATTTTTTATAAGTATTGACATAGGATTTGTTTTTTAAATTAATAATGTGAAAATCCGATATATGTTTCTTAATGTTTTTTTATTAAAATGCTTACTTAATTGCAATTTTATACTCTTTTAAAAGATGAGTATAAAGACATTAGATTTTAGACATTGGAGAAATTTCTTTTATCTTTTATCTTTTGTCTAATTACTAATATCTAAAATAATTTAAGACATATCCATTCCTAAATAAGTCCTCTCATTCTGATGCAATTGTTAATATGTAAACACTATTTTTATTATTTTAAGATTAAATTATTTTTTATAATACTCGTCTGCAATTTCAATTCCTTTTTCGATAATATCAAGCCCCTCATCTATCTGACTTTTATTTATGATTAAAGGCGGTGCAATAAATATCCAATTCCAACGAACAAAAGTAAACAGCCCTAATTCACGGAATTTTGCAGCAATACGGTTTGTAGGTTCCATATCTTTTGCCGCAGCATTGAAAGGTGTAAGAGGTTCTTTTGTTTCTCGATTTTTAACCAATTCAATAGCACCAAGAAGACCTGTATTTCGGAAATCACCGATAGACGGATGTTTTTCTGCAAGTTTCTTTATTTTTTCTTCGATATATTTACCCATTAATGCAGCATTTTCCACTAATTTTTCTTCTTCGTAAACCTCAATACAAGCTAATGCAGTTGCACAACCGAGAGCGTGAGCAGAATATGTTAAGCCTAAAGGAAGCGGAATTTCATTAAAATGTGCAGCAATTTCTTCTTTCACAATCATACCTCCAAGCGGAGCATAACCGGAAGTTAAACCTTTTGCAACACACATAATGTCGGGAGTAACTCCGTGATGATCAATTCCAAACCATTTTCCTGTTCGTCCGAAACCGCTCATTACTTCATCGTCAATTAATAAGATTCCATATCTATCGGCAATTTCTTTAACTTTAACCCAATAAAAAGGAGGATATTTTATGCAACCCGAAGTTCCTGATTCACCTTCAAAAAGAATAGCAGCAATGCTTCCGGGATTTTCATATTTGATAATCTGTTCGAGATTTGCTGCTGCTCTTTCTCCACATTCATCAATTGAATTTGTGTTCCACGGACAACGATATGCGTAAGGATTTTCAACATGAATAATATTTGTCAGACCTTGATTGTCGAACGAAAATTTACGAGGATCGCCGCCAACAGACATTGCTCCGTAAGTTGCTCCGTGATATGAGCGATAATGGGAAATTATTTTATGTCGTCCGGTATACAAACGTGCCAATTTTACGGCATTTTCGATAGACTCGGAGCCTCCGAGAGTAAAAAGTGTTTTCTTTAAACTTCCGGGAGTTATTTCAGCAAGTTTTTTGCCTAATTCACCTCTAACATCAGTTGCCATTGAACAAGTAACAAAAGTAAGTTCTTCAGCTTGTTTTTTAATTGCTTCAATAACTTTCGGATGTCCGTGTCCGACATTTGCATTCATTAATTGCGATGAAAAATCAATATATTTCTTTCCGTCAAAATCATAAAAATAAACACCTTTCGCCGTTTTTACAGTAATAGGATTTAGTCCGGCTTGTTTTGACCATGAAAAAAAAGTATAGTCTAAGCTGTTTTGTAAAATTTGTTGTATGTCAGCCATTATATTTTATTTTGAAAAATTATTATTAAATTGAAATGATAGATGAAAATAGAAACTGATAATTTACAAGTTCCATACTTAAAATTTTAAATCCCCCTATCCCCGTTTTCAATGGGGGAATTTTAACATTTTATCTTAGTTAAAAATATACATTTATTATTTGTTAACTCATCCAATCGGTAATTTCTTGTTTTGCCCACTTTGAAGTTACTTTTTTTATTTGCGACCAAAAACCAAGTGAACTTTTTCCGGTAATATCACCGGTTCCATATTTTGAAGCATTCCATCCTCCAAAAGAAAAAGGTTCGCGGGGAACAGGAACTCCGATATTAATTCCAATCATTCCGGCACTTGCTTTTTGAGCCACCATTTTAGCAATTCCACCGTTTTGAGTAAAAGCAGATGCTGCATTTCCAAATGGACTTTCGTGTTGAATATCAATAGCTTCTTCTACACTTTTTGCAGAAATAATTTCGAAAATCGGTCCGAAAACTTCACGTTCAGGCATTTTTTCTTTAGCATTTCTCCAATCAATTATAGTTGGTCCAAGATAATATCCGTTTTTGTCAACTTCAGGTTCAACGGGGAATTTACGACCGTCGACCAAAAGCGTTGCACCTTTCTTTTCGGCTTCTTCAATATAATTAATTAGGTTTTCTCTTGACTTAATTGAAATAATCGGAGGCATTTTAATTCCGGGTTTATATTTTTCTACTTCAATACAAAGTTTTTCAATTAAAGGATTTACATTTCCAACTGCAACCATAACCGAAGCAGCCATACAACGCTGTCCGGCCGAACCGCACATTGAAGCAGCAATATCTGTAGCTGAAAGTTCAAGATTTGCATCGGGTAAAACAATTAAATGATTTTTTGCTCCGCCTAAAGCCAAACAACGTTTTAAATTTGAAGTTGCACGACGATAAACTATTTGTGCAACAGGTGTAGAGCCAACAAAAGAAACAGCTTGAATTCCGGGATGATCGCAAATAGCTTCAACCACATCTTGTGCACCGTTGACTATATTAAAAACACCGTCGGGCAAACCTGCTTGTTTAAGCATTTCTCCCATTTTCATAGCTGTAATCGGAGCTATTTCCGAAGGTTTTAGTATCATACAATTTCCCATTGCAATGGCGTTTGGAACAGTCCAATGCGGAACCATGTGCGGAAAATTAAACGGGCTAATACTTGCAACAACACCAAGCGGTACATATTCTGATTTACATTGAACTCCAACGCTAACTTCCAGCACTTCTCCATAAGCTATTTGAGGAACTGAACTTGCAAATTCAGTTAGTTCAATGCTTTTACGAACTTCGGCAGTTGCTTCGTCCATTGTTTTTCCGTTTTCGTCATGAATAATTGCAGCAATGCTTTCAACATTTTGCTCCAATATTTGTCTGTAATTAAACAAAATTTGAGAACGCATTTTTGATGTCATTCCGGACCAAACGGGAAATGCTTTTTTCGCAGCAGTTACAGCTTCATCAACATCTTTGTAAGTTGACAAAGGGACTGTAGAAATAACTTTTCCGGTCAAAGGACTATCGACATCAATTCTTTTGTTGTTACATGAGACAAATTGCCCGTTAATGTAATTTTTAACCTCTTGATAATTCATATAAATAATATTTTTAGAATAATTTACCTGCAAAACTCAATCAGAAAATCAGAACATTTTCAAATTGCAATGTCCGAGATAGTCATTTTTTTAGAAAAGAAATTAGTGATGACTATAAGGGAAGCGAATTTATAAAAAAAATATTTATAACCAAATCTTAATTAGAAAAAAACTAAGAAGCAACAAG
>DZBS01000142.1 GCA_022729995.1 Draconibacterium orientale
TTTTGAAATTCCTATGAATAATAAAAATATCAAAAAGAAAAACAAAAAAGAATCAGGGTTTAAAATTATTTTCGGAAACAAAAATTCAGATTATAAATACAAAAACAACAGCCTATCGGCATTTTCATTCACAACAAGTTTGAACAATTAAAATCACATGAATATTAACACTTTAAACACTAAACAATTTTAGTGTAAAGCCAAAAATATGTCTAAAAATTAATTATAAATAAAATACAAAACAGATGAAAAAAACAATTATTTTATTCGTAGCAATGGCATTGTTTGCCTTTACAAATGCACAAAATCCGGACACCTTGATTATTAAGATTGAAAATTATGCAGAGTTAAGAGTATTTTCACCGGATATTGTAAAAAACACAATTGATATAGATACTGCATTTTCAAAATTTTACAGTCTTTTTAAAACTATTGATACAGAAAAATATACCGAAGGAAATTACAAAATTACATACGATAATTTCGGAAAAGAGTTAAGGGAAATTGTATTTGAAAAGACAAATTCTTTTTATGAAACAACATATTTTGGCAATGTAAAAACCGCTGTATCAAGCAATTATAAATACGTGCTGTTTATTTCTCCTATAAAATTTGCAGGTTTTCATTTCGAAATAGCAGTAAACAATTTAAAGGATTTCGAAAAAGTTTCGGAAATTGATTTAAACAAACTTTTATATCAAGCTTCAAAAGATTTGAAGGAAAGCGATTTCTCGAAAAGATCTGCTATTTTTGCAATTTACAATTCAAAAAACGATATTTTAAATACTGAGAATAAAATCGCCGAGCAAATTAAAGGACAAGATTTTTTAAGTATTTCACCAAATTTAGGTGTTTTGCTAATAAATTCACAATTAATCCCGGAAATTAATTTGGAAATGAACATGGTTTTATCAACCAAAGGAACTGCTAAGAATATTATAGGAATTAGTTATAACACATATTTTTTTCCCAATAATTCGAATTTATGGAAACCGGATTTATACAGTTTTCTAACACTTAAATACAAGAGAACAACCGAGTCTGCTTCAAAAACAGGTTTTGGAATAAGTGCAGGATATTTAATGAGCGGAATTGGCAATTACTTTCCGGAAAATACTTGGAAATTCGGAATGGATTTAACTCCCGGAAAATTCTCGGGAAGTTTACAACTTTTTACATCAAAAACCGGAGATAAAAGAAATTGGTTACCCGCAATCGGTTTCGGATTTACATTTTAATAATTAAAACAGAAAAGTCATTTCGCAAAATTAACGAAATGACTTTTTTTAAAATTTCTGTATTTCTTATAAATTCAATACACTAAAAATTTGTTTTTTGTAAGAATTAACTTCACTAAAAACAAAATTATATTGCTCAATTAACTCATCGTTAGGCATTATTTTTTTTTCGTTTTTAATATCATCAATAGATTCATTGCTTTCGGGAGTTTTAGTTTTTATTAATATTGCCAAAATTTTATTGTCGGCCAAATAAACTCTTTCTTGATATATTGTTGGTTCTTCACTTTCAGTTCCGTAACCCCAAGATTCCTCGCTTGAAAAAACAAAAAAAGGTTTTTCGTTTTTGAAATAATATTCTGAATAACCTGAAACTCCTTCATCGGCCCAACTTACTTTAAACATGATGATTCGGTCGTTTATATCGTAATTAACTTCAAATTCATTATTCAAATACCATTGAAAATTAGGCGCTTCCCAACGAACATTTTCTGTTCGGTGAATATCCGATTTAATTTTTGCGTATTCCTTTCTAATAGAAGTAATTGCCGACAATGAATCCGATTCGTTATTAAAAATTGAATATGTATAGAAATATTTTAAGGCTGTTAAATATTGATTATTAATTTCGTTAAAACCGGTTTCTTTGATATCAACTTCTACATTTTCGGTTTTCAAAAGTTTAGATTTTTCTGAATATTTTATATCTTTTGTTAAGAACTGAATTATTAAAGAATCATTTAAATAAATTCTATTTTGCTTGTAGAAATTGTAAATTTCCGAAATAGATTCGGAAAAAACAAAATATAATACACCCGATTTTGAGTAATAGCTAATTTCTTCTTTTAAGCTACTTTCGGAACCGTAAGTATCTCTCAGTAATACACATTCATCTACAGAATCATAATATGCAGTATATTTATGATTATTATTTTCGTAAATTTTGGATTTATAGTTTTTAAGATTTTTTTCGGTATTTGCAAACTTAGATTTAATTTCTTTAATTTGAATATCAATATCTTGTGCTGAAATATTTATTAAAAATACTATTGCTGACATCAAAAAAGTAAAAATCTTTTTCATAATTTTATGTTTTTAGTTTTAAATTCAATTTACAAAAAAAACTGTTACTAAAATCCTAAATATCAATAAAAAATTAAATTTTTTGGTCAAAAAACGGGGCAACTTTTATCTTTTTTTGGTCAAAAAAATGGGCAACTCACAAAAAAAGCTGTTCCGAAATCTCGAAACAGCTTATTAAAATATAAGTTTAAAAACATTTTATATAAGAATTGTGCAATTCTGAATTAATAAAATTGATAAGCAGTGAAATACTTATTTTTTTTCAATTTTTGTTATGTCGCCGTTAATATCATATAATTTTGATTTCCAAATAAATCCGGTTTTCCCAATTTCAATATAACAATCCGACACAGACCAAATAACCTTATTATATTTCTTAAACATAAACAATTTAGTATATAAAAAGCAAAAAGATGTGAACAAAGGATATTTAATACGACTCTTTGCTTTTTCTCTAAATGTTTTTTGTGGTATTTCTACATTTATTTTACTCATTGCATTATTTATTAAATTTTAAATTTTTTTATTTATTTTTCTCATGTTTTAAAAAACTTTCTAAAGCGTATAACGGAATATTTATTATAGGTTCCGTAATGCTGAATTTTGATTGCGAAATTTTAAGAGCTGTATTAGAATTATATTTATCGATAAAAAATAATAAACTTCTCATCATTCCTTTTTTACCGGATTTTACCTCAACCGGAATTATTTCCGAATCTTTTTCAATAAGATAATCAACTTCTGCATTACTTCCTTTTGCCTCTCTTACCCAATAATATAAATTTGATTTTGAATCAAAATCGTTATATGCAACTAATTCTTGTCCAACAAATTGCTCTGTTACAGCACCTTTATAAATTGATGTCATGTCATTTGTTTCAATATTTTCGAGAAAAATACCCCTTATAGATTGCATTAAACCTATATCTAAAAAAATAATTTTGAAAAAATCATTATTTGAAGCAGCATCAAGAGGTAATCCGGCTCCGCTTGTTTTTCTAACTTTCTTTAAAACGGAAGCTTGTTCCAATAATTCCAATGCAAACTTCAAATCTCTGGATTTTATATCTTTATCTACTTTTGAATAAATATATTTACTCCCAATCATATTTGGAATTGTATTGAAGATTTTTTGTAAATATTTATGTTTTGAAGATTTTGCATATTTACTAAAATCGGCAATAAACGACTCAATGAGATTTTTTTGAATTTTTCTGCAATTTAAAATATCGCCTTTTTCAATATAGTCTTTTATTACAGCCGGCATTCCTCCAATCATAAAATATTTTCGTAAATAATTATTTACTTTCTCGTGTATCGCATCAGGAATAGTCGGTAAATTATTATAATCCGAAATATAATCTCGTAATATTTTCTCATCTAAAGCTTCTAAGAACTCTAAAAACGACAGCGGATTTAAATATTTAAACTGAACTCTTCCAACAGGCATTCTGAAATTCTCTGAATATAAGGCAAATTCTAACAATGAACCTGCTCCGATTATGTGCTGTTTAGGCATTTCTTCATAAAAATATCTTAACGACATTATTGCTTCAGGACATTCTTGTATTTCATCAAAAAAAATTAATGTTTCCCCAATTTTAACTTTTTTTCCTGTGAATATTATTATTTTTTCAATTATTTCAATCGGATTATAAGTTACAAAAATTTGTTTATATTCCGGATTTCGTTCAAAATTTAGGGTAATAATATTTGAAAATTCGTTCTCACCAAATTTATTTATTATATATGTTTTTCCTGTTTGCCTTGCTCCTCTTAAAAGCAAAGGTCTTCTTCCTGAATCTTGTTTCCATGAAACCAGCGACTTATATATATCTCTATTCATTACAATAATTATTTTTGGTCAAAAAACTATGCAAATATAAACATTTTTTGGTCAAAAAACATGGTAACTTTTATCTTTTTTTGGTCAAAAAACGGGGCAACTTTTGTCATTTTTTGGTCAAAAAACGTGGCAACTCACAAAAAAAGCTGTTCCGAAATCTCGAAACAGCTTATTAAAATTTCAATTTATTGGAAAAAATCACATCATTTCCACAACAACTGCAGAAGCTCCGCCTCCGCCGTTGCAAAGTGTTGCACCTCCGTATTTTCCGTTATTTTGTTTTAAAACGTTAAGCAATGTAACAATTATTCTTGCTCCGGAAGCTCCAAGCGGGTGTCCTAAAGAAACTGCTCCGCCGTTAACGTTAACTCGGCTTTCGTCGAGTTTTAATCCTTTAACTGCTGCTAAAGCAACAACGGCAAATGCTTCGTTAATTTCATAGTAATCAATTTTATCGGCTGTCAATCCGGCTTTTGCAATTGCTTTAGGCATTGCTTTTACGGGAGCGGTTGTGAACCATTCAGGCTCATGAGCAGCATCGGCATAACCAATTAATTTTGCTATTGGTTTTATTCCTAATTCTTCTGCTTTTTCTTTGCTCATAAGAATTAATGCTGCAGCTCCGTCGTTAATTGTTGAAGCATTTGCGGCTGTAACTGTTCCTCCTTTTATAAATACCGGATTTAATGAAGGAATTTTTTCGAACATAACGTTTTTGAATTCTTCGTCGGTGTCAACAATAACTTTTCCTTTTCTGGTTTCAATTTCTACGGGAACAATTTCGTCTTTAAATTTTCCGTTTTCCCAAGCTGCTTCCGAGCGTATGTATGATTGAACTGCGTATCTATCTTGTTCTTCTCTTGAAAAGTGCATTTCTTTTGCACAAAGTTCAGCTGCATTTCCCATGTGGTAATTATTGTAAACATCCCAAAGTCCGTCGTTTACAAGTCCGTCTATTAAAATTCCGTTTCCAAGTTTAGTTCCGGTTCTCATTCCGGGTAAATAATGCGGAACAAGCGACATGTTCTCCATTCCGCCTGCAACCACAACATCGTTATCGCCAAGCATAATTGTTTGAGCTGCAAGCATTACAGCCTTCATTGCCGATGCACAAACTTTATTTATTGTTGTGCAAGGAACAGTATTTGGAACTCCGGCAAATAAAGCTGCTTGGCGTGCAGGAGCTTGTCCTTCGTTGGCTTGAAGCACGTTTCCCATAAAAACTTCGTTTATTTCTTTCGGATTAATTCCTGCTTTTGCAATTGCTCCTTTAATTGCCGCCGCTCCCAATTTTGTTGCAGGAACTGAAGACAATGCGCCTCCGAAACTTCCCATTGGCGTTCTAACTGCTGATACAATATAAACTTCTCTCATATCGATAATATTTTTTGATTTTATTTAATTTCTTTCCTACAAAATTAAAAAAAAAGAGACTTTATCAAAGTAATGTTTTCTGTTTTACAGCAATTTTTTGGTCAAAACTTTTTTCTATCTAAATCTAAAATTATATGTAATCGAAGGAATTATAGAGAATAATGCAAGTCTGACGGCTTCAAATTGTTCGGGAGTATCTTCTTTTGGTTCAAATGTTATTGTGTAAGCATTTTTTCTTGCATAAACATTGTAAACCGATAAATTCCAACTCGATTCCCAATTCTTTTTTTCTTTATTTTTAATTGTTATAGAAACATCTCCTCTGTGATAATCGGGCATTCGGTAACCGTTTCTTTCCGTATAAAGAAAAACAGGATATCCGTCAACGAAATATCTTCCGCTGGGGAAAGTTACCGCATCGCCGTTGTAGTAAACCCAAGTTGCGGCAAAACTCAAGCGTTTATTAAGATTATAAATTCCGGTTATCGAAAAATCGTTTGTTCTGTCTTGTCTTGCAGAAAATGGTTTTCCTTCGTTTATATCATCAAATTGCCGCTCTGTTTTCGACCATGTGTAACTTATCCAACCGCTAAATTTGCCGTAAGATTTTTTAATATAAAATTCGGCACCGTAAGACCAGCCTTTTCCAAAAACCAATTCGGCTTCCAGATAAGGATTTACAACAACATTAGCTCCGTTTCGGTAGTCAATTAAATTTTGTAAATCTTTATAATAAAACTCTACTGATGTTTCAAACATATTATCGTTGAAGTTTTTATAATAACCGGCAGAATACAAATCGGAAATTCCGGGTTTTACGGCTGTTGTTGCCGGATACCAAACATCTGTAGGGCTTGATGATGTTGAACTTGAGAGCAAATGAACGTATTGTCGATTGCGTGTGTATGATATTTTTATAGAATTATTTTTATTTATTACATAATTTATATTCACTCGCGGCTCAAAACCTTGGTAGGTTTTATAAAATTCTCCTTTTACGTAAACTGTTGAATCTATTGGATTCTTGAATTCATCGAAAATGTATGAAGTTGCAGGACCAACGGCATTTAGCATAGAATATCTAACACCGTATATCAAATTAAGATTTTTATTGATTTCAAATTCATGCGAAATGTATGCAGCACTTTCTAATGCAAATTTTTCATCAACTTTAATATCATTTACTCCGGGAATATCAGTAGCAGTTACTTCTCCGGGCAAAAATGTGTGATAAATACCGTTTAATCCAAATTTCAATGTATTTTTTGAATTGATAAAATATTGAAAATCCTCTTTTAGATTCCAATCTTCAATTGCCGAACCAATTTTTATTTCGCCTTCGTCGAGTCCAAAACCAATTGCATAATTGTATTTGCTGTAGATAAACGACGAATTTAAAAATAATTTATTGTTAAAAACATGATTCCATCTTGCTGTTCCTGTAGCATTTCCCCAATCCATTTTCATCATATCGTTAAACGAAAAAACATCTCTTCCGTAATATCCGGATAAGAAAATTCTGTTGTTGTCGTTAATTTTCCAATTAATTTTTCCGTTTAAATCGTAGAAATATAAAATACTGTTTCGTGTTTCTTCTTTTTTGGCAAACACAAGAAATAAATCGGCATAAGTTCTTCTTGCCGAAACAATAAAAGAAGCTTTATCTTTTTTAATCGGACCTTCGATCGTCAATCTTGATGAAATTAATCCGATTCCGCCGGAAGCAGAAAAGTTTTTGGAATTTCCGTCGTTCATGTTTATATCCAAAACCGACGAAAGTCTTCCGCCATATTCGGCAGGTGCAGTTCCTTTATAAAGTTTTGCACTTTTAACGGCATCGGAATTAAATACAGAGAAAAAACCCAACAAATGTGAAGCATTATAAACCGGAGCTTCATCAAGCAAAATAAGGTTTTCGTCGGCGCCGCCGCCACGAACATAAAAACCGCTGTTACCCTCGCCCGCCGATTTTATTCCGGGCAAAAGTTGAATTGTTTTAAGAATGTCTTGCTCGCCAAACAAAACCGGAACGAGCGATAATTCTTTTGTGTTGATGAGCGAAACGCCTGTTTCTGCCGATTTTACATTCTTATCGGAAGCAACACCGTTAACAATAACTTCATCTAATTCTTCCGAGTTTTCTGAAAGTTCAACATTGTTTTTAATATCTGAATTTAACTCAATATTTTGAGTTATTGTTTTGAAACCTACAAAATTATATACAATTTCATAAGAGCCTTTTGGCAACGAAAGCGAATAAAATCCGTAAACATTAGAGTTTGTTCCGATATTTTTTTCTTTAACGCCAATAACGGCTCCAATTACGGCTTCGCCTGTTTTTGAGTCGGAAACATTTCCGCTGATT
>DZBS01000143.1 GCA_022729995.1 Draconibacterium orientale
TAATTGGCATTTTAAAATTGAATTTCAAGTTCAAATAAATTCATTTACAATTTTAAAATAAATAATGTTGTCTCTACTATACTATAAACTGAAATATCATATTTTCTACCCGAATATCTTCTCTAATAGACTTTTAATTGATATTATAAATTTATAATATTCTTAGTTTATTTCTTAAATAACTTTTTAATTAACATTTACACAACCAATTGTATCAAATAATTGAATTACAATCGCTTAATTCTTGCACCAATTGCATTTAATCGTTTGTCGATATCTTGATAACCTCTGTCTATTTGTTCAATATTATGAATAACGCTTGTTCCTTCTGCCGACATTGCCGCTATCAAAAGAGCAATTCCTGCTCTGATATCGGGCGAAGTCATTTGTGAAGCTCGAAGTTTTATTTCGTTGTTTAAACCTATAACTGTTGCTCTGTGCGGATCACAAAGAATAATTTGTGCACCCATATCAATAAGTTTATCAACAAAAAACAAACGGCTTTCGAACATTTTTTGGTGAATAAGAACACTTCCTTTTGCTTGGGTTGCAACAACCAGCATAACACTCAACAAATCAGGCGTTAATCCCGGCCAAGGAGCATCGGCAATTGTCATAATTGAGCCGTCGATAAAAGATTCTATTGTATAATTTTGATGTGCGGGAACAAAAATATCATCTCCTCGCTGTTCAATAGAAATTCCAAGCCTTTGAAAAGCTGTAGGAATAATTCCGAGATGTTCAAAACCGGAATTTTTTATTGTAATTTCAGAACCTGTCATTGCAGCAAGTCCAATAAAACTGCCAACTTCTATCATATCCGGAAGAATTGTATGTTCTGCACCGTAAAGTTCTGTAACTCCTTCAACAATTAGCATATTCGACCCGATTCCTGAAACCTTTGCACCCATTCTGTTAAGCAAAAGACTTAATTGCTGAAGATATGGTTCACAAGCTGCATTATAAATAGTTGTTTTTCCTTCGGCAAAAACCGCAGCCATTAATATATTTGCAGTTCCGGTAACAGAAGCTTCGTCCAGAAGCATATAAGTTCCTTTAAGCTTCTTACTTTCAACCGAATAGCAACTGCTTTCTTGATGATAAATAAATTCGGCACCAAGTTTTTCAAATCCAAAAAAGTGAGTATCAAGTCTTCTGCGACCAATTTTGTCGCCGCCGGGTTTAGGAATATATGCTTTTCCGAAACGAGCCAACAAAGGTCCGAGAATCATAACAGAACCGCGAAGTTTTGCACCTTCGATATTAAATTCGTCTGTTCTTAAAAAATCGAGGTCAATATCTTTTGCTTCAAAAGTATATTTTTGATGTCCTTGGTTGGTAACATTTACGCCAAGTCTAATTAAAAGTTTAATAAGATTGTTAACATCAAGAATGTCGGGAATATTATTAATTGTAACTTTTTCGGGAGTTAACAATGTGGCGCAAATAATTTGCAAAGCTTCGTTTTTAGCTCCTTGCGGAACTAATTCGCCTTGTAATTTATAACCGCCTTTTATTTCAAAAGAAGCCATAAAAACTTGAAGTTTTAATTATTAATATTTTCTTTTTACCGGTCTTTTCTTTGCGTAGTTTGTAGGCGGTGCGGGTCTTTGCTGATGAACTTTTGCCGTGCTCAAAGTCATTCCTTCCGGAATATCAAGTTTTCCGCGAGATAATTCTCTTATGTGTTCAAAAATTTCTTTGTCGTCAACAATATCTTTACTCCAAGTTAAATA
Organism: Draconibacterium orientale; assembly: GCA_022729995.1. GTDB lineage: Bacteria > Bacteroidota > Bacteroidia > Bacteroidales > JAADGE01 > DZBS01. Next base: position 1,737 of record DZBS01000143.1, read on the forward strand.
AAGTTTACGCATGTGATTAGCAGTTAAGCCAATAAGCGTATTTTTCTTTTCGCCTTCGGGTAATTCAATTGCATAAGCAATAACTTTGCCTATTGTTTTTCCGTAATGTTTGTATTTGAAATTTTTGTTGCTGTAAGGTATTTTTGAAGGAGCTTCAAAATATGCTTCTGCTTGCGGCATCGGATACGGAGATTCAATATCTAATCTAAAATTTGACATAATTACCAAATGATCCCAAAGTTTATGTTTGAAATCGCGTAAATCTCTCAAATATGGATACATACGACCCATAAGTTCTATTATTTTTTGAACGAATTTTCCTCGTTCTTCTCTATCTTCAATTAGAACTGCTTGTTCAACAAGTTTTTGAACATTTCTGCCATATTCAGGCAAAATCAGTTTGTTTCTGCTGCTATTATATTCCACGTGTGTGTTTTTGTAAATTTAATGCAAAGCTAATAAAATATTTATTAATAAACAATTACTTAATTTGTGAATTAACGGAATTGACTGAATTAACAGAATTAACAGAAAAAAACCTGCAAGCGTCTTTTCGACCTTGCAGCGTTTTAAAGCTAAAAATAAACAGCCATAAGCTAATGTTTAAATAGTATAAATTAAACGCAGATTTATTAAGATTTTTTGAGTTAAAATCAGAATACTAAATACTAAATACTTTCATCTTAAACAACTTTCAGTTTTGCAAATTTCAGTAATAATTGTTTTTCACCTGCTGAATCAAATAAAATTGTAGCTTTTGAATTTGGAAAACTTCCTTCAACTTTTAAAACTTTTCCGTTTCCAAATCTGTCGTGAAATACTTCCACTCCTTCAATAATATCTTCAACAGAACTAAATTCTCCGTCTGAAATTTTTGGTGTAGAAGTATTACTTATTTTTACAAGGTTTCGGTTCATCTTTGATGGCTCAACGCTTATTTTCGGTTTTTTATCTTCATCGGATTTCGGTTTTTTCTTGTATGAAGCATATTTATTCAAATATTCCGATTTTGGTTTGGGTTTTGAATTATTTGATTGTTCCGCAAAATTGTCATCATTATTTTCAAATTCATCATAATCAAGATATTGCGAATCTATTTCTTTAATAAATCTGCTCGGAATACAATCGTTTAGTTGTCCCCATTTATAACGTTGTCCGGCAAAACTAATTACAAGTTGCTTTTCTGCTCGTGTTACGGCAACATAAAACAAACGGCGTTCTTCTTCCAATTCTGTTGGCGAAAATGCCGACATTTCCGACGGAAAAAGTCTTTCTTCAACTCCAACAATATATATATTTCTAAATTCCAAACCTTTAGCAGAATGAATTGTCATCAAAGTTACTTTGTTTCTGTCTTCTTCTTTTTCGTTATCAATATCTGTAAGCAGCGAAACGTCTTCCAAATACATATCAAGCGGAATAACTTTTAAGTCTTTAAGCTCCTCTTTTTTTGTAAATTCTTTAATTCCGTTGAGCAATTCCTGAACATTTTCGTGCCTTGCAATTGCTTCGGGAGCTTTATCAATAAATAAATCTTGTAAAATTCCGCTTGTTGCAGCAATTTCTTTTGCCAAATCATAAGCGTCTGTAATGTAAAGTTTTGCCACAAAATCGTTTATCATTTCGGCAAATCCGAATATTTGATTTACGGCTCTTGAATTTAATTCGATATTTGAATGCGGAATATTAATAATTGCGTCCCAAATACTTAGATTATTTTCGGTTGCATATTCTGTTAGTTTGTCAATTGTGCTGTCGCCGATTCCTCTTTTCGGATAATTTATAATTCTGCGTAACGATTCGTCGTCTTTTAGGTTTACAACAAGTTTATAATATGCTAAAACGTCTTTAATTTCTTTACGCTGATAAAAAGATGTTCCGCCGTATATTTTATAAGGAATATTTCTTCTTCTGAGAGCTTCCTCAAAAATACGCGATTGCATATTTGTTCTATATAAAATTGCATGTTCTTTATATTCTGTATGTTCTCTGTATACAGAATCTGATATTAAATTTGCAACAGAAAAACCCTCTTCATTATCTGTCAGATTTTGAAGTATTTTGATTTTATTTCCAATTTCATTTTTAGAAAATACTTCTTTTTGAATTTGATTTTTATTTTTGCTGATAACAGAATTTGCCGCATCAACAATATTTTGTGTTGAACGATAATTTTGTTCGAGTTTAAACAATTTAAAATCGGTATAATCTTTTTTGAAATTAAGAATATTTTCAATTTTTGCTCCGCGAAAAGAATAAATACTTTGAGCGTCATCTCCCACAACACAAACATTTTTATGCGATTCGGCAAGTTTTTTAACAATCAAATATTGCGAGAAATTTGTATCTTGATACTCATCAACCAAAATATAATTAAATTTTTTCTGATATTTTTCCAGAATTTCCGGAAAGTTTTTGAAAAGAATATTTGTTTTCAGCAATAAATCGTCAAAATCCATAGCTCCTGAATTAAAACATCTTTGACTATAAATTTTATAAATCCTATATATTTCCGGTTGTTTTGACTGTTCGTCGTTAAACCTTGCTTGTTTATTTGCTTCATAAGCATCGGCAGTAATAAGATTATTTTTGGCACCGGAAATTCTCGAATAAACTCCCGAAGGTTTATAAATAGAATCGTCGAGTTGTAATTCTTTGATAATGCTTTTTATAATATTTTTGGTATCTGCTGCATCGTAAATTGTAAAATTTTTTGGATATCCCAAATTTTCGGCTTCAAATCTTAAAATTTTTGCAAAAATTGAGTGAAAAGTTCCCATCCACAAAGCTGCAGCATTTTCAATTCCTATTAAATTGCCTATTCTTTCTTTCATTTCACGAGCAGCTTTATTCGTGAATGTTAAAGCCAAAATTTTATATGGTTTAACTCCTTTTTCTAATAAATGAGCAATTCTGTATGTTAAAACTCTTGTTTTTCCGGAACCTGCGCCGGCAATTACCAAAACTGCTCCTTCGGTATTTATAACTGCTTGCTTTTGAGCTTCGTTGAGTTCATTTAAATAATTTTGCATTTTTTACGTTAAGTTTTTTAACAAGAAGTTTTTATCTTGAAGTTTTTTGTAAATTTTCCTGCACAAAAATAATAAAGTGTATTTAATTGCAGTCAAAAAATTGGTGTAAATAGAAAATAGTTACTAACAATGTTTTTAAAAATGATTTTATGACGAATTTGTGTAAAGTCAAAATTTGATAAAAATATTGGTTAATAAATATTTCGATTTTTCAAATCTCATATTTATTAATTTGGGTTAAAATATAATTAATAATATTTTTGCAATAAAAAATATCGTGAAACAAAAAATCTTTTTTATAATAATTCTCTTATTTCCGCTTTTTGGATTTTCTCAGCTAAATGTTGTTATAAGTTCCGACAAAACACCGATTTTTCCTCAAGACGGAGACACAATCAGTGTTTGCAGAGACACAATTATCACTTTTAAAGCTGCTGTTGATTTAGCCGGAATTCATGTTTCGGGAGCAAATTATTTTTGGGATTTCGACGACGGATATTTACAAAACGGTATTGATGCAGATTCTGTCACGCATATTTATACTACGGGCGGCGGTTACAGAGTTAGTTTATACGTAATTGACGGTGCAAGTAATAAAGGATTTATGGTTTTTCCTGTAAAAATTGATGTTGCAGCAAATTTTAAATATACTAAAGCCGATATTCCCGAAAATCAAAACGGAATTTGCAAAGGAAGCATTGTTGGACTAAAAGGAAAAGCATTTCCGGAAGTTTGGAAAGATACTTTTATTTATTCTGTAACTGTAAATTCAGGAATTTTATTTTCTGATACAAAACAATATTCTTCAACACTTTCTTTCAATGAATTTACTTTAGGAAACACATTTAACGATGTCGATATTGATTCAATTTTTATCAATTTAGAACATTCCGATATGGGAAATATAGATATAAAATTGACTTGTCCCGACGGAAAATCCGTAATGCTTAAAAATTTTGACGCTACAAATCACTCATATCTCGGAATTCCGGTTGACGAAGATTTATCTTTAGCAGCAGGAAGCGGTTTCGATTATTATTTTGCAACAGGTGCAATTCCCGGAATTATGAATTCTGATTTCACTCCAACACTTCCTTCTCAAGCATATCAACCCGAAGAAGCTTTTTCAAATCTTAACGGATGTCCGCTAAACGGTGTTTGGAAAATTGAAGTTACCGACAATACAACTCTCGACAACGGGTTTGTTTTTTCGTGGGGAATTCTCTTTAATAAAAATATAATTCCCGAAAAGTGGACATTTTCTGATACTCTAAAATCATTTTACACATATAACGACGGTTCAATTGCCGGCACATTTTGGAACGGAAGCGGCGCCGGAGGAACAAACATAATTGTTTCAGGCGACACAATTATGGGAAATACAGCAGCAATTCCGCCTGTTTACGGAAATAATAAATATAGTTTTTACACTGTTAACAATTGGGGTTGCCCAAAAGATACATTTGTAACAGTGAGAGTTGAACAAGCAAGTTTTACGGCAACACCCGAAACCGGAGAAGCAAAACTTGATGTGAGTTTTGAAAACACTACAAGCTGGGGAAATACATTTCTTTGGTCGTTTGGCGATGAAAGCGACGACGACACTGCCGAAAATGTTAATCATCAATATCTTACGAAGGGAACATATAAGTCGATATTAAAAGTTTGGGACACAAATCTTTGTTTTGATATTGATACAATTATAATTGAAGTTCTGGTTGAACCTTCAAATCTGGCAGAAATTCCAAATGTATTTACGCCTAACGGAGATGAAATAAATGAATTTTTAAAATTTGATGTTAGCGGAATGTATTCTTTTCTTTTTACAATTTATAATCGTTGGGGCGAAAAAGTTTTTCAATCCGACGACCAATTATTTATGAAAGAAACCGGTTGGGACGGAAAAACATCAATTACTAAAGCTTATGTTTCGCCCGGAACATATTTTTATGTAATAAGAGCAATTGGTTTAGATTTAAAATCTTACGAAAAAAAAGGTTCTATTCATGTTTTTAGATAAAATTAAAACATGTTTTTTTTTATTAAAATTAAAGAATTAATTCAAAAAAATAGTCTTCAATCCGCAGGTAAAAAATTTTGGAAGATTGAAGACTATTAATCAAAATATCTATTTAAAAATCAATATGAACACCAATATTCATTGAAATATAATGATTTTTCATGTCTAATTGTTTAATGTAAGGATCTGAATTTTTATCATACCAAACATCAAAAATTCCGTTGTTATAAAGAATAATCGACGACAAACAAACGTCATCTGAAATTCTATACACAACTCCTGCGCCTGCCGACAAAAATAAATTAAAAATTGAAGTAGGAATATTTAAATCCGAATCTACAACTGCATTATTAGCGAGATTATCTGTAACATCGGCAGTTGAAGAAAGATTTATTGCAGGAATAATTCCAAAATCTAAAGAAAGAGCAAAATCATTAGAAAGGTCAATTTTTCCTTCAAAATTTATTGGAATTTGCAGATACTGAATTTTTGTATCGAATTTATAACTCAATGCAGGCAAAGTGTCTATGGTATTTATTTGGTCAAAACGAGTTCCTTGCCAAGTAAACATAACACCAATATCGGTATTAAAATTTTTAGACATATTAATTTTAAGCGACGGTCCAAATCCAATTCCAAATTTAAGTTTATCATTTTGATAATCAAAATTTGTTGTATTAACGGGCACACTCCATGAAACCATCGGACTAAATTTTGCTCCGAAAGAGTATTTTTGGGAAAAAGCGTTATAAGATGTCAGCAACAATAAAATTGCAACAAAAATCAAATTTCTTTTCATAATTAAGGTTTTAAATAAATAAAAAAATATTTTATTGACTGTAAAATTATAAGAAAAAATTATTAATAAGTATTTTTCAAAAAAAATAATAATTATTCTTGCATGAAAATTATTTATTTTTATCTTTGCAATCCGAAAACGGTCTCGTAGCTCAGTTGGATAGAGCAACAGCCTTCTAAGCTGTGGGTCGAAGGTTCGAATCCTTCCGGGATCACATTTTCAGAAGCATTGTAGAGCAATTTACAATGCTTTT